>NZ_LJHZ01000044.1:0-1467 GCF_001296055.1 Novosphingobium sp. AAP93 | reverse complement strand
ACCTTGTATTACAACGCCAGACACCCCGTAGCACAATGTTTACACAGCAATCTCAACAGCTTGACCGCAAGCCAGCCCCACGGGCGCCGTGTAGGGTGTGCTCGGATCACACCTCGATCATGCGCATCAGGAAGCGCTTGGCATTCACTCGGATCGAGCTGGATCAAGGCGGGCTTTGACCGGGGAAGCGATTGGGGACCTATACGCTTCGCACCGCAAGGCCCAATTAAATATACTGTCCCCAGGACTTCATGATCAATAAATAATCCAAGGGCAATGGTCCCCGACTTTTCTCCATAACAAATTTGCACTTCTCGGTGAAGATGCGCTAAATCCCTTAATATTAAAATATCTACATATGGCTACTTTTGGTTTATTTTCCAAAGGAAGACTATTTACTTCAATATATCCAACAAAAATAGAATATTTTGTCAAAAATAAGCCAAATACCGCAAATGGCAAAATGCAGAAGACAAGAATTTTTCTCATACTAGTTTCCTCTGTATTGCCTAACAAGCCAACCTGCTTCGTGTGGGGTTAACTTCAGATACCCCGTATCCGGCAAACAAGGATACATCAATGTTCCAGAAAATTTGTTATGACCAAGACCAGCGGAATGCAGGAATTCATGGGGCACACCAGAATCGACTGTTATTTGATCTACAACAATGTGCGGATTGACGGGTTGGCCATTGTCGTATAAAAAACCTCCTGACGTGTAATATGCAGATTCTTTGTAACTTATGCCAGTGACGCCTTCTTGTTCAGCATATAATGAAACATTGTCGACATATCGAAATGATACTGTATTTGTCTTATTACTATTCAGCCAATTTGTCCAATTTTTATGAGCAAATTCGAAATTTATATTAATGTTGTAAGTGCTATCGCCATCTTTATAAGATCCGTTAATTGTATTAAGCTTATCAATATATGGTTTAATTAAAACAGGTTTATTATTTGTTGATATATTTACAACATCGACGTAAATAGTTCCGGAAAGACTATTCCCTTTGGAATGAAGGGATGAGTATCTTACTGATCCCTCATTCGGAGCGAACTCATACCCATCCGGCCCAAAATTCCCGTCACTAACAGGCGGGCATTTCGCATCTCCAATTGAGTAAGGGTTGCCTGATAGTCCAAGCCTTTGCGCAAAAATGGCCATCGTCGCATTGCCGACCGAACTTACGCCAAGAACCGAAGCCCCACCCTGCGAAAATCCTGTCGCCCCTTGTCCAGCCAACTCGAGCATCATCGCCTGATTGTCCGCACGACCCTGGGCGTAAATCTGAGCCGAATTTGCTTTGGCTTCGGCTGCCAGTGAGGCCATCGTGCTATTGAGATCACTATCTGCTCGGCGGCTATCGAATTTCGGCCTCCCGTCCCCAGCGACCTGATCGGCCACCAAATTCCCGATGGTATTGGCGATAACGTCCGGCAGCGCTGCCATAATGTTGTCGCCGA
>NZ_LJHZ01000043.1:0-1298 GCF_001296055.1 Novosphingobium sp. AAP93 | reverse complement strand
TGGACACTTCGAAGAACCGCTTGATTTTGGGGTGTTGCGCAGGCCAATTGCTGCCGGAGGCCCTGATGATGCCAGTGCTTGGGTTTGATCGGCAGATTTCCTGGTGATTGGCCTGCCTTTTGGGCCATTTCCGGATCAAGCAGGCGCAGTACGCCCCTCGAGCCAGGCGAGCCTCTGGAAGTTGTAGGCGAGGTTGGCCATGCCGATCTTGATGCGAGCGCGGGCAATGCCGATGGTGCGGACTAACAGACCCATGCGATGCTTCTGCCCGGCAAAGACATGCTCGACCGCCGAACGGATGGCTGATCGCTTGGCATTGGCCCTGGCGATGCGCTCGGGCATGGCGCGGCGGTTCGGTTTGCGCTGGTGGATATGGCTCTTGAACATGCCCCTCTCGAGGAAGGCTTCGTTCTTCTTCGACCGGTAGGCGGTATCGGCCCAGACGCCCGAGCCGGTGTTGCTCGTGCTGATCAGGTCCGGCAACCGGGCACCGTCATGGGCGTTGGCGGCGCTGGCATCCCAGGTGCGGATCAACCCGTGAGCCCGGTCGATGCCGATGTGGTTCTTGTAACCGAACATCGGGATGGCAAGGTCGACCGGCTTGAACGCCTTGGGATCGGCGCCCTCCTTCACCTTGGCCTTGGTATACTTCACGCTCCAGCGGGCATCGCGATCCTTCTGGCGGAGCCGGGCTGGCTTTGCCTTCCATGTCTCCGGGATCCGGCCCTCCTTGATCGCCGCCTTCTCCTCCTCGGTGTTGCGCTGCTTGGGGGCAGGCACCACCGTGGCATCGATGATCTGGCCACCCATCGCGAGATAGCCACGATCCGTCAGAGCCGCATCGAAACGGGCGAAGAGCTTGTCGATCGCCTTGGCCTGCACCAGGCGCTCGCGGAACAGCCAGACCGTCGTTGCATCGGGCACCGTGCCATCGAGCCCAAGGCCCAGGAAGCGCTGAAACGACAAGCGATCCTTGATCTGGAATTCCGTTGCTTCGTCTGACAACGAATAGAGCGCCTGCAGCACCAGGATCTTGAACATCATCACCGGATCGAACGGCGGCCGGCCACCCTTGCCACGGACACTGCGGCGCAGGGCGGCAATCAATGGACCCCGGAAAACCTCGAAGTCGACGACCCCTGACAGACGTTCCAACGGATCACCAGCGGCGCTCAACGCCTCGTAACGATCCGAAAGATTAAAGAAACCGGGCTGTCCCGCCATCATCGCCTCCGCTCATCCGCAGAAGCAGTGAATCAGGTCAGCCCGCCGAGCGCCAGAGTTTTTCGAACCGTCCA
>NZ_LJHZ01000042.1:0-23449 GCF_001296055.1 Novosphingobium sp. AAP93 | reverse complement strand
AAGGTGCCGCCAATCCCACCTCCGAAGGTCGGGAATCACCGCACGTGCCCCTCCACCATCCTGCGGATGGTCCCCCTCCCCCGGTGGGGGAGGAACGCCCCGTCATCGCGCTAACCCCGCGCGGCAAACCCCTCACGCAGGCCCGCGTTCGCGAACTTGCAAGCGGTCCAGGCGTCATCCTGCTATGCGGCCGGTTCGAAGGTTTCGACGAGCGCATCTTCGAAGGGCGGGGCGTGGAGGAAGTCTCTGTCGGCGATATCGTGCTCTCCGGAGGCGAACCTGCCGCGCTGATGCTTCTCGATGCTTGCATTCGGCTGCTTCCCGGCGTAATGGGCGCGCCTTCAAGCGGGGCAGAAGAGTCGTTCGAGAACGGCCTCCTCGAGTACCCGCATTATACCCGCCCCCAGGAATGGGAAGGGCGCACGATCCCTGAAGTGCTGCGATCGGGGGATCATGCGAAGATCGCTCAGTGGCGGAAACGTCGGTCTGAGGATGATACTCGGTCACGCAGGCCGGACCTTTGGGAGCGCCACACCGGCGTTCGGGTCCAGTCTGCCTCTGGCGCGCAGCGTGAAGTGCAGGACGATTGAGTCATGAACATCATTCAGCAGCTCGAAGCTGAAGCCATCGCCGAATTCAAGGCGAAGAAGACCATCCCCGATTTCCGCGCGGGCGACACCGTGCGCGTCGGCGTGCGCGTCGTCGAAGGCGAGCGTACCCGCGTCCAGGCCTACGAAGGCGTGTGCATCGCGCGTTCGAACCGCGGCCTCGGCTCGAACTTCACCGTTCGCAAGATCTCGTTCGGCGAAGGCGTGGAGCGCGTGTTCCCGCTCTACTCGCCCAACATCGACAGCATCACCGTGGTCCGCCGCGGCGTGGTGCGTCGTGCCAAGCTCTATTACCTGCGTGGCCGCACCGGCAAGTCGGCGCGTATTGCCGAGCGCAAGACGATTAAAACGACCGCGGAAAGCTGACCGGGGAGGGCCCATAAGCCCACCGCCCGCGGGCACCGCAGCGTGCTTCGAGAGGCGCCCCGGCAAACCAGCCGGGGCGCCTCTTTTCGTTTTGCCATACCGCCGCCAAGGACCATCGCTCCCATGCGACTGCTGACCAGACTGCTTGCCGCGAGCGCGCTGATCGCCGCCGTGCCCGTTCTTGCCGCCGAGACGAAGGATAGTGCCGTGACTGCACCGCAAGCCGCACCTGCGCTGACCCTTGAGCGCGTCTTCGCCAGCCCCAGCCTCGCCGGGCCGGTCCCGCGCGCGGTCAAGCTTTCGCCCGATGGCCGCTATGTCACGGTCCTGCGCAACCGGCCGGATGACCGCGAGCGCTATGACCTCTGGGGCTTCGATCGCAAGGCCGGCGAGTGGCGGATGCTGGTCGATTCGAAGAAGCTCTCCTCCGGCCGCGAGCTTTCCGAAGCCGAGAAGATGCAGCGCGAACGTCAGCGCATCGGCGACTTGAAGGGCATCGTCAGCTATGAATGGACAGCGGACAGCCAAACCGTGCTCGTCCCCATCGATGGTGATCTGATCCTTGCCGGGCTCGATGGTTCGGTTCGCAAGATCGCCGGCACCAAGGGCGGCGAGCTTGATCCCTCGCTGAGCCCCAAGGGTGCGCACGTCGCGTTCCTGCGCGACCAGCGGCTCTACTTCGGCCCGGTTGATGGCAAGTCCGAACCGCAGCCCGTGACCCCCGCCGAAACCGCCGCCACCGTCCACTGGGGCGAGGCCGAGTTCGTCGCGCAGGAGGAAATGAACCGCTTCAAGGGCTACTGGTGGTCGCCCGATGGCGCGCGCCTCGCCGTCGAGCGCTTCGACGAAGCCAAGGTCGGCACCGTCACCCGCGCGGCCATCGGCGCGGACGGCACCAGGACCTTCGAGCAGCGCTATCCCGCCGCCGGCACGCCCAACGCAGACGTCTCGCTCTGGGTGATCGGCGCGGACGGTCAGAGCCGTGTTCAGGTCGACCTCGGGTCCGACAAGGACATCTACCTCGCCCGCGTCGATTGGGCGCCCGACGGCAAGACGCTCTATGTCCAGCGCGAGGACCGCGCCCAGACCCGGCTCGACATGCTCAAGATCGATCCCGCCACCGGCAAAGCCGAGGTCCTTTTCACCGAGACCGCCGCCAAGGGCAGCTGGATCAATCTGTCGGACGGCTACCGCTTCCTTGCCGGTGGCAGCTTGATCTGGACGTCCGAGCGCGACGGCTTTGCGCACCTCTACCACTTCAAGGCGGGCCGGTGGACCCAGCTCACCAAGGGCGAATGGGTTGTCACCGATCTGCTTGGCGTCGATCAGAAGACCGGCCGTGTCACCTTTCTCGGCACGAAGGATGATGTCCTCGCCCCGCAGGTCTATGCCTTCGATCTCAAGCACCCGGACAAGCTCGACCGGCTGACCGATCTCGCCTTCCACAACAGCGCCGCGATGGACCGCAAGGGCCAGACCCTCGTCGTAACCCGCAGCGCCGATGCGCAGCCGCCGCAGTCATACCTTGCGGATGCCACCGGCAAGCGCCTCGCGTGGATCGAGGAAAACCGCGTCGAGGGCTTGCACCCCTACGCGCCCTTCCTCGCCAGCCACCGCAAGGCCGAGTTCGGCACGATCCCGGCGGAAGACGGCACCCCGCTTCACTGGATGATGATCACCCCCCCGCTGGAGCCTGGCAAGCGCTACCCCGTGTTCTCCTACCACTACGGCGGCCCCCACGCGCAGGTCGTTGCCAAGGGCTGGCAGGGTGCACTCGCGCAGGCGATCGTCGACAAGGGCTATATCTACTTCGCCATCGACGGGCGCGGCTCGGACAATCGCGGTGTCGCGTTCGAAAGCGCGTTGGGCCGCGCGATGGGCACCGTTGAAGTGGCGGATCAGCTCGCCGGCGCGCGCTATCTGAAGTCGCTGGCCTTCGTCGATCCGGCGCGGGTGAGCACGTTCGGCTGGTCCTATGGCGGCTACATGACGCTCAAGATGCTGGAACAGCACCCCGGCGAATGGGCCGCGGGTATTGCCGTCGCCCCGGTCACGCGCTGGGAGCTCTACGACACGCATTACACCGAGCGCTATCTCGGCGACCCGAACAAGGAGCCCAAGGTCTATGAAACCTCGGGCGCCCTCAAGGACGCCGCGAAGATCACCGATCCGCTCCTGCTGATCCACGGCATGGCCGACGACAACGTGGTCTTCGAGAACTCGACCGCGCTCATCGCCAAGCTGCAGGGCGAGGCCGTTCCCTTCGAAATGATGCTCTACCCCGGCTTCACCCACCGCATCGGCGGGCCGAAAGTAGCCAAGCATCTCTACGAAACCGTATTCCGCTTCCTCGACCGTCACGGCGTGGGTAGCGGCCAATAACCATCTGGGGCCGCAGAGGCCGCCACAAGGAGAGTACAATGGGTTACCGGGTAGTGGTCGCAGGCGCGACCGGCAATGTCGGGCGCGAGATGCTCAACATCCTCGCCGAGCGCGAGTTCCCCGTCGACGAGATCGCGGCGCTCGCCTCGTCGCGCTCGCAGGGCACCGAGATCGAGTTCGGCGAGACTGGCCGTATGATCAAGGTCCAGAACATCGAGAATTTCGATTTTTCCGGCTGGGACATCGCGCTCTTTGCCATCGGCAGCACCGCAACCCAGGTCCACGCCCCGCGCGCGGCGGCGGCCGGCTGCACGGTGATCGACAATTCCTCGCTCTACCGCATGGACCCCGATGTGCCGCTGATCGTGCCCGAGGTGAACCCCGACGCCATCGACGGCTACAAGGCCAAGAACATCATCGCCAATCCCAACTGCTCGACCGCGCAGATGGTCGTCGCGCTCAAGCCCCTGCACGACAAGGCGACGATCAAGCGCGTCGTCGTCGCGACCTACCAGTCGGTCTCGGGCGCGGGCAAGGAAGGCATGGACGAACTGTTCGAGCAGAGCCGCGCGATCTTCGTCGGCGATCCCATCGAGCCCAAGAAGTTCACCAAGCAGATCGCCTTCAACGTGATCCCGCACATCGACAGCTTCCTCGATGATGGCTCGACCAAGGAAGAGTGGAAGATGGTCGCCGAGACCAAGAAGATCCTCGATCCGAAGATCAAGCTCACGGCCACTTGCGTGCGCGTTCCGGTGTTTGTCGGCCACTCCGAGGCGATCAACATCGAATTCGAGGACGAGATTTCCGCCAAGGAAGCACAGGACATCCTGCGCGAGGCACCCGGCGTCATGCTGATCGACAAGCGCGAGAACGCCGGATACGTCACGCCCATCGAATGCGTCGGCGATTTCGCCACTTTCGTCAGCCGCGTTCGCGAAGACCCGACAGTCGACAGCGGCCTCTCGCTGTGGTGCGTCTCGGACAACCTGCGCAAGGGCGCCGCGCTTAACGCAGTGCAGATCGCCGAACTCCTCGGCCGCCGCCACCTCAAGAAGGGCTGATCCCTTCTTCCTTGGCCCCTCCCCCCGCTCATCCTGAGCTTGTCGAAGGATCGGGGAGGGGTTGGGGAGGGGTGCACACCCACTTCGGCGCAAAGCATTTCCAACCTCTGCGATAGAGATTCTTGCATTGCCGCCGTACCCTTGCGGCCCTAAACCCCGAACCCACGAAAGGGACCCGACCACGGGACCTGCCGGGGGATTGCCATGTTGGCCCACTTCGATCTGCTGCACGGCGTTGCCGGCCTGCTCGTGGGCTTTCTGGTCGGTCTGACCGGTGTCGGCGGCGGTTCGCTGATGACGCCGATCCTCGTGCTGCTGTTCGGCGTCGCGCCCGGCACGGCGGTGGGCACCGACCTCCTCTTCGCCTCCGTCACCAAGATCGCCGGCTCGACCGTCCACGGCAAGCGCGAGACGGTTGACTGGCACATCATGCGCCGCCTTGCGATGGGCAGTGTTCCCGCTGCGGTTGTGACGTTGATCCTGATCTCCGATTTCGGCAAGATGAGCAAAGCATCCAGTCACATCGTCTTGCTTTGCCTCGGCGCCATGCTGATTGTCACCTCGGTCGCCACGCTGTTCCAGAAACAGCTCGCCGTGATGGCCAAGCAGCACGAGCGGCTGGACGACCGGCAGGCATTGATCCCCACCATCCTGCTCGGCGCGCTGCTCGGCGTTGCGGTCACGATCACTTCGGTCGGCGCGGGCGCCATCGGCGTCACCGTTCTCCTCATGCTCTACCCGGCGCTGCGCGTCGCCAAGATCGTCGGCACCGATATTGCCCATGCCGTGCCGCTCACGCTGGTTGCGGGCTTCGGTCACTGGATCATCGGCGATGTCGACATGGCCCTGCTCGCCAGCCTGCTTGTCGGCTCGCTGCCAGGTGCGGTAATAGGCAGCATGCTCTCGTCCCGCTCGCCCGATCACGTGCTGCGCCCTGCGCTGGCCGCCGTCCTCATGGTCTCCGGCATCCGGCTGCTCAGCCAGTGAGCGAGACCTACCCCGGTTTCGACGGTGCCCCCCTCGCGCTCCACCGCATGGGAGAAGGCCGTCCGGTCATCCTGCTCCACGGCCTGTTCTCGTCCGCGCACGTCAACTGGATCAAGTTCGGCACCGCCGCGCAGCTCGCCGCCGCTGGCCTCGAATGCCTTATGCCGGACCTGCGCGCGCATGGTGAGAGCGCCGCGCCGCACGATCCCGCCGCCTATCCGCCCGACGTGCTCGTCCGCGATCTCGAAGCGATGGTCCGCCACTACGGCCTCACCGACTACGACCTCGTCGGCTTCTCGCTCGGCGCCCGCACCGCCGCCCGCGCGGTGATTGGGGGTCTTAAGCCCCGCCGCCTCGTGCTCTCCGGCATGGGCCTCGAAGGCCTCGCCGGCTGGCTGCGGCGGCAGGCTTTCTTCAGCGAAGTGCTCGACAAGTTCGGCACGATCCGTCCGGGCGAACGCGGCTATCCGGCCCAGCAGTTCCTCAAGACGATGGGCACCGATCCCGATGCCGCGCGCCTGCTGCTCGGCACGATGGACGATACCGATCCCGCCACGCTCGCCGCGATCACCATGCCCACGCTCGTCCTCTGCGGCGATCAGGACAACGACAACGGCAGCGCCGATCGCCTTGCCGAAGTGCTCCCCAACGCCCGCCGCTCCACGATCCCCGGCACCCACATGAGCTGCGTGACCGAACCCGCGATGGGCGCCGAACTGGTTTCATTTCTGACCGCTTGACTCCGTTACGGACCTGGCCGACGGACGCGGCAAGGACAGCCGCGGATGCTGTCCAGATCCACTGACCGGAGAGCCAGCCCCATGAAAACACTTGTATCTCTCGCCGCGCTCGCGGCTGCCAGCGTGGCCATGCCCGCGTTCGCCCAGCAGGCCCCCGATGCTGCGTCCGCGCAGGCGTGGATCAAGGCCGCCGACCAGGCCTACTTCGATGAGACCGTCCGTGCCGGCCGCACCCAGTGGGTCTACGAGACCAATATCACCGACGATACCGAAGCCCTCGTCGCCGCCTCCAACGCCGAGCAGAACACCTTCATGGTGAAGACCGCCGCCGAAGCCGCGCGCATGGCCAAGGTCTCCGGCCTCACCGCCGAAGACCAGCGCAAGCTCGTCATGATGCGCACCCAGATCACCAGCCCGGTGCCGACGACCCCCGGCGCGGCGGAAGACTTCGGCACCCGCCAGGCCCGTATCCAGGGCCTCTACGGCAAGGGCCACGGCACGCTGAACGGCTTGGCCGTAAACGGCAGCGATATCGAGGAGGCGATGGGCACCAATCGCAACCCCGATCAGCTCAAGGAAATGTGGCTCTCGTGGCACGACAGCGTCGGCAAGCCGATGAAGGACGACTATGCGAAGATGGTCGAGCTTTCGAACGAGGGCGCGCGCGAACTCGGCTTTGCCGATACCGGCGCGCTGTGGCGCTCGAACTACGATATGGACCCGGCCGCCTTTGCCGCACTTACCGAGAAGATCTGGAACGAAGTCCGCCCGCTCTACGTCCAGCTCCACTGCTACACCCGCACCAAGCTGAACGAGAAGTACGGCGACGCCGTCCAGAAGAAGACCGGCCCGATCCGCGCCGATCTCCTCGGCAACATGTGGGCGCAGGAATGGGGCAATATCTACGACGTGGTCGCCCCCAAGGGCTCGGGCGATCTCGGCTACGATGTCGGCGAACTGCTCGTCGCCAAGGGCTATGATCCGGTCAAGATGGTCAAGGCGGGCGAGGGCTTCTACTCTTCACTCGGCTTTGCGCCGCTGCCCGAGACGTTCTGGCAGCGCTCGCAGATCACCAAGCCGCGCGACCGCGAAGTCGTCTGCCATGCCTCGGCGTGGGATATCGACAACAAGGACGACCTGCGCATCAAGATGTGCACCAAGGTCAACGGCGATGATTTCGTGACGATCCATCACGAACTCGGCCACAACTACTACCAGCGCGCCTACAACCAGCAGCCCTCGCGCTACTACATGGAAGGCGCCAACGACGGTTTCCATGAGGCCATCGGCGATACCATGGCGCTCTCGATCACGCCCGAATACCTCGTCCAGATCGGCCTGATGGGGCGCGACAAGGTCCCCGCGGCGGACAAGGATACCGGCCTCCTGCTGCGTCAGGCGATGGACAAGGTCGCGTTCCTGCCCTTCGGCCTTCTCATCGACCGCTGGCGCTGGGGCGTGTTCGACGGCTCGATCAAGCCGGACAATTACGAAGCCGCTTGGAACCAGATGCGCCTCAAGTATCAGGGCCTCGTGCCCCCGGCGGAACGCCCGGCCGATGCCTTCGATCCCGGCGCCAAGTTCCACATCCCCGCGGTCGTGCCCTACACGCGCTACTTCCTCGCCCGCGTGCTGCAGTTCCAGTTCTATGAGGCGGCGTGCAAGGAAGCCGGCTGGCAGGGCC
Source organism: Novosphingobium sp. AAP93 (assembly GCF_001296055.1). Classification (NCBI taxonomy): domain Bacteria; kingdom Pseudomonadati; phylum Pseudomonadota; class Alphaproteobacteria; order Sphingomonadales; family Sphingomonadaceae; genus Novosphingobium; species Novosphingobium sp. AAP93. The sequence continues at coordinate 15,618 of NZ_LJHZ01000042.1, read as the reverse complement.
CGCTTCACCGCTGCAGCTTCTATGGCAACAAGGCCGTCGGCGCGAAGCTCAACGCGATGCTCTCGATGGGCGCCAGCAAGCCGTGGCCTGATGCATTGGAAGCCTTCACCGGCAGCCGCGAAATGAGCGGCAAGGCGATGATCCGCTACTTCGCCCCGCTGCAGAAGTGGCTCGAGGCCCAGAACAAGGGCCAGACCTGCGGCTGGTGATCACTAGATCCTCCCCATTTTTGCCGCAGGCACAAATGGGCCGGACTTCATGACGTCCTCCCCATTTTTCCCGAAGGGACAAATGGGGAGGTGGCCTGCCGCAGGCAGGTCGGAGGGGTAAAAACCATTTTCCTACAGGCCGCGGTTTGAGCCATGCTGGCCATTGCTCTTTGAACCGTGGTTCCTTCCCAAGTGCCGCGCCGCCGATCATCTGCACCGGGTTCCCGGTGAACAGGATCGGTGTGCCGTGCGGCCCGTTTCCAACCCGCTGCGCGCGGGCACTCGCCAGTGCTCGGAGAAAATGCTTTGAAATCAGTGGCGGCGAGGGTTGACAGTTTTCTCTCTGGACTGTGTCAACTGCGTCAACCTATCACCGGAACGGCGGCTCGTTGCCAACCGCCGCAGCCGCGTCAGCGGAACGGCGGCTCGTTGAACGCGCGCAGCTTGCGGCTGTGCAGGCGGGCGCCTTCCGCCCGCAGCAGCGCGCAGGCGGTCGTGCCGATGGCGAGGTGGCTCGAGATCGCCTCCTCGTAGAACCGATTCGCCTGACCCGGCAGCTTGAGCTCGCCATGCAGCGGCTTGTCCGAAACGCACAGCAGCGTCCCATATGGCACGCGGAAGCGATATCCTTGTGCTGCGATGGTTGCACTCTCCATGTCGATCCCCACCGCGCGGCTCAGGCTCAGGCGGCGTGCGGAGTGCGAGTAGCGCAGTTCCCAGTTGCGGTCGTCGGTGGTGACGACGGTGCCGGTGCGCATCCGCCGCTTGAGGTCCGATCCGCCCGCGCCGCTGACGATCTCCGCCGCCCGCGCCAGCGCCACCTGCACTTCGGCGATGGCCGGGATCGGGATTTCCGGCGGCAGCACCGGATCGAGCACGTGGTCGTCGCGCAGGTAGGCGTGGGCGAGCACATAGTCGCCGATCTTCTGCGTCGGGCGCAGGCCGCCGCAGTGGCCGATCATCAGCCACGCCTCGGGCCTCAGGACTGCGAGGTGATCGCAGATCGTCTTGGCGTTCGACGGGCCGACACCGATGTTGACGAGCGTGATTCCGTTGCCGTCCGGCGCGACGAGGTGGTACGCCGGCATCTGGTGCCGCCGCCATGCCGTGTCCGACATGCGGGCGCGGGCATTGTCGACCGGCGCATCGAGATAGAGCCCGCCCGCGCCCGACAGCGCGGTATACTCGCCGGTGCCCAGCTGCTTGCCCGCCCAGTCGACGAACTCGTCGACATAGCGGTGGTAGTTGGTGAACAGGATGTAGCGCTGGAAATCCTCCGGCGGCGTGCCGGTATAGTGGGCCAGCCGCGCAAGGCTGAAATCGGTGCGCAGCCCGTCGAACAGCGAGAGCGGCAGCGGCCCATCGCCGACGTTGTACTCGCCGTCCGCGATCTCGTCGCCGATATGGGCAAGATCGGCATTGGGGAAATGCCGCGCCAGCTCCTGCGGCGTCACGCTTCCCATCTGCGCGCCGAGGCTGCCGTCGAGGACATAGGCGAAGGGGATTTCCTGCCGCGAGACGGCGGCTTCCACCGTCACGTCGAAGCCTTGCAGGATGATCGCGAGCTGCTCGGCAAGGTAGTCGCCAAACAGGTTGGGGCGGGTCACCGTGCAGGCATAAGTGCCTTTCTGCGCGAGGCGGCCGAACGAATGGCCAGTCGGCTCAATGCTCGGCTCGCCCTCGAAGTGGATGCGCAGTTCCGGGTAGCAATAGCTGCCATCGTGCCGCCGCTCGTCCGGCGGCAGCGTGCCCTTGGCGGCGAAAGCCATGACGTCCTCGCGCAGCCGGGCGACCGAGGCGGTGTAGATGCGCGAAAGCTCGTCGAGCACAGAGGCGATATGATCCATGCCCTAGGTGTAACTGCCTGCCGTGACCTTTGGAAGTCATGCGTTCAGCGCATTCGTCTGAGCACCTTGGTCGAGACGATATGGGCCTTCAGGTCCTCCGGATAGAACCACACCTCGCGCAGGTTGCCGCTGGCATAGCGGTCCACCTGATCGCCGAAGTGGGGCGAGGCCGGATCGGCGCTCGTCCCGCCGATGCTGACGGCGCGGGCGCGGACCCTGGGGCCGAACTCGACCACCGCGACAAAGCTGTTGCCGCTGGTGCCATACATCCGCTTCGTCCCCGGATAGCGCGCCGCGCCGAACGAGGCGAGGCTGCCCCAGTTGCCGCTGGCGAACGGGATCGGCGTGCTGGGCTTGGCATCGTCGAAGGTCTGCGTGATCGCCCCATCGTTGCGCTGGTAGCGGTTGAGCGAACTCCACTGCACCTGCCACGAGCCGAAATCGCTGACGAGCCGGTTCACCGCGTCATCGAGCGCGGCAAGGCGGTCGGCATCGGTGATCCGATTGTTCATCCGCTCCCACAGGCTTTCCTCGTCGCTGTCGTCGATCTTCACCACCCGCGCCCACAGCGCCTCGGCAAAACCGACCGCGAGGCTGGTGGCGGTAGAGTTCAGCGCCCACTTGTGGTCCCAGCTCCGCAGCAGCGCGATCGGCCCATCCCGCTTGGTGTCCGACGCGGCAGCGTGCGCGGCGAACAGTGGCGGGAGCAGGCGGTCGAAGGCGGGAAGTGCGGGGTCGTAGGCGGCGGCCATCAGCTTCTCGAGCGTGAAGTCGCTGCGTCCTGTCAGCACGGCGCGGGCGTGGGCTTCGCGCGCGTTCTGGCCCGCTTCATCCATGTAGCGCGGGAAGGCGTCCCGCTTCGGGCTGTCCGCCCCGGCCGCCGTCCACGGCGCGTTGTTCACGTTGAACACCCAGCCGTTCGCGGGATTGAGCACGTTGGGCAGGCTCGAAACCGGATGCAGCCCCTGCCACCGCGCCGCCGGCTTGCTGCCGTCGACGGGCCGGCGCCAGTCAAGGCTGTTGTCGCGGATCGGCACGAACTGCGGGTGCAGGTACGCGATCTCGCCCTTGGTATCGGCGAACAAGGTGTTGTTGCTCGAATTGGCCTGCAAGCCGGCAACCTTGAGAAAGCTTGCCAGATCACTGGTCTTGGTGCGCAGGAAGCTCTGCTCCAGTGCCGGGACCGGCCGGTTCATCAGGCCATAGGCAATCCACTTGCCGCCCTCTTCGCGCACCACTGGGCCGTGCTCGCTGGCATAGGTCGTGAAGCTGCGCTCGGCGAGCGAGCCGTCCGGCTGGCGGACCTTGAGCGTGACGGTCTGGGTGGTGAACGGCTTGACCGCATCGCCCACCTTGTAGGCAGGCGCCTTGCCCGGTTGCTGCACCACCGTTTCGGCAAACTCGTCGACGCGGTCGGACCCAGTTGTCGTGTGCATCCACCCGGCGTTCTGGTTGAACCCCTGATAGATGAAGAACTGCCCCCAGGTCGCCGCGCCATAGGCATTGAGGCCTTCGCCGCTGGTGACCTGCTGTTCGGCGCGGAAGTAGAAGCTGGTGTGGGGGTTTATCAGCAGCAGCGCGTGCCCGCCCGCCGTACGCGATGGCGCGATGGCGATGCCGTTGGAGCCCGCCGGTTCCTTCAGGCGGCGGCCGAGTTCGTCGTCGGTCATCGCAACCTTGCGCGCGCCGTAGAAGGCCTCGACCTGCGAGACCGGCACGCGTTCGATATCGCCGCCGATGCTGCCTTCGGTGAAGCTCAATGCCATCCACGGCTCGAAATGCGTCAACACTCGGGGTTTAACTTCGGGATGATCGGCGAGGTAGGCGTTGAGCCCGGCGGCCCATGCATCCATCAGCTTGCGCAGCCAGGCCGGGCTCTTCGCATAGTCCGCGTTGAGCACGGCGGGATCGATCCACAGACGCTGGCGCAAGTCCTGCCAGAGAGCGCTTTCCCCTTCCGCCTCGGCCAGCCGGCCCAGGTTGACGAGGTAGTTGCGCTCGATTCGCGGGAAGTCATCCTCCGCTTGTGCATAGATCATCCCGTAGACAGCGTCCGCATCGGTCCTTCCCGAGATATGCGCGATACCCCACTCATCGCGTTCGATTTTCGCTTCGCCGATTATTTCGGAACTTTTCGCTGCAGCGTTAACGGGAGCCGCTCCGACAAGGAGTGCAGCAGCTGCGACGGCTTGCGTGAATTTCATGAAATGCTCCCGATCAACTTTACTGGAAATGCTCTGTCAAATCATTGGAATCAAATGGTGATATACTGGAAAGTGGTTGTCTGCATTTCTGTCGGGTGCGGCGTTCTTTAAGCGAATGGGTTAACGCCTTAGGGCTTTCCCGCAGTCATTTACCTTAAAACGCCATTGGGCATGCTCCGAACATAAGCGGGAAAACCAAGGAGATGCGCAATGGGGATCATGGGGACTACGGGCACCGGTCTCGACCGCGCCATAACGCTGATTGCCGACGATTACGGCCTCAACATGGGTTCTTCGGCTGCGGCGATCCGCGAAGGGGCGGCAGCGGCCGATGGCATGAACGGGCTGATCGTCAGCGCGATCAAGACACTCGGCCTTGCCAATGATGGCGACATCTCCGTCTCCGACATCTATTCGCTCAACTCCTACTTGCGCTCGAACAGCTTCACCAAGTTCACCGCACTCTATGGCAGGTCCACAAACGGCGTCGAGACCGGATTCCAGCGTGTTTCCGGAGAGGGTGCCGTCACCCGCCTGTTCGACCAGGCCGGGGTCGACCGGGTGCTGGACGGGATCTACGAACTGGCGTTCGAGATCCGCGACGGGCACCTCACCTCGCCGCGCAATTTCTGGGGACCGGGGGTCGACGATGTCGCGCATTGGCTCGATACGCTGCTGGCGCCCGAACTTGCAGCTGGTACGCTCAAGAACAGCAAGGCCGATCCACAGGCGCACGGCACCACCGGCACCGGGCTCGACCTGCTGATCGAGCGGCTGGTGGATGACATCGGCCTCAATCACCGCATCTCGCAGAAAGAGATCAACGACGCAGCCAAGGCCGCCGACGGCATGGCCAGGATCCTCATCCAGGCGATCCGGGAAACCGGCGTCGCCGACGACCGGCAGATCGACCAGATGGACATGGTCGACGTCAACCGCTGGATCAGGGCCAACAAGCTGGCCGAGTGGACAACGCTCCACGGCGATGATGAAGGCCCGTTCGAGAGCGGCTTCCACACCGCGCGCGGAGACGGCGGGCGCGAGTATATCTTCGGCGATCTGGCGGTCGATACGGTTGCCGATGGCGTGTTCCACAGTGGCTTCAAGATCGAGGGCGACCGCTTCCAGAACGAGGACGGCGACGCCGCCACGCGGATCAGCGATGCATCGGACTGGATCAGCATCCTGCTGGCGAAGGATCTTGCTTCCGGCGCGCTTCAGTCGGGCCGTGGTCCGGTCGATGCGGCAACGCTGAAGACCAGCGTGGTGTTCAGCCGGGCGGCCGTGGTGACCGATGACGGCACCAAGGGCGCGCTGGATCTGGGCAAGCCGTCTGGAACGGCGCTGACCGCGGGGACCATCGCGCTCGATTTCACCGCCAATCACCCCGACGATGGCGCCACCCATGTGGTGTTCTCGAAGGACGGCGCGTCGAATGCGGCGGGGGATATCACGGCCTTCATCCGCGATGGGGAACTCTATGTGATCCTGCAGGATGGCAAGCAGGACCGCTGGATCAAGGCCGAAGACGTGACCATCGAAGCGGGCCGCCAGTATTCGCTTGCGGTCACCTTCGGGCCGGACGGGCTGGGCCTGTTCCTCGACGGCAAGCGCGTCGGCGCGGATGTCGATGCGGTGACCGGGCTGGCTGCCAACACCCGAAACCTTGCGCTGGGGGCTGGTACCTGGGGCCGGAATTCGAGCCATCCGAGCCAGCTGGACAGCCACCTCGACGGGAAGGTTGGCAATCTCGCGGTCTACAACCGCGTGCTGGACGCTTTCGAGCTGCGTGCGATCAACACTTCGGGTGCCTTGCCGAGCCAATGGAATGGCGCAGCCGCAATCGAGGGTGACCAACCTGCGGTTCGCGCGGGCACCGGTCTCAAGGGCGAAGTATTCGACCGCGGCACGACCTTTGACTCGATCGACGATCTCATCGCGCAAACCGCCACGAAATCGGCCAATTTCCACCTCGGCGCGAGGACAGTGAACTTTGGCGGGTTTGACGAGGTCAGGACGCTGGGCGAATTCCTTGATGGCAAGGCGGTCCTTACCGATGGCGGCGCCGATACGGCGATGAACACCATCGGCCTCCGGCTGCAGGGGTATGTCTGGCTCGACAAGGGGAAGCACCTCGTCAACGTGCGCTCGGACGACGGATTCCTGCTCAAGCTCGGCGGCGACGAGCTTTCCAGCTATGCGTGGGGTCGGGGCTTTTCCGGCACGAGCAAGACGATCGATGTGGCCAAGTCGGGGCTCTATGCGATCGATCTGTTCTACTTCGACAACAACGGTGCCGAAGGCCTGCGGCTGGAGCTCGACGGCAATCCGGTCGGCGCGGACAGGTTCTACGCCTCGATCGACGACTACACGGCTGCGCTGGCGGCGAACGGGCCCATGCCGGCGGGCGGCTTGCCCTACGCCTATGATGGCCCGGTCGGCACCACCGGCACCGGTCTCGACAAGCTGATCCAGATGATCGGCGAGGATGACGGCCTCAGGAACAACATTTCCGCGCTGCAGATCCGCGGCGGGGCGGCGGCGGCCGACAAGATCAATCACATCATCGTCGATGCGATCCAGGCGACCGGCGCGCTTGACGATGGCCACCTCACCGTTGCCGAGACCTATGAGCTTTCCGACTGGATCCACGCCAACCGCAAGGCGGAGTTCATTGCCGCCCATGGCGATGACGAGAACGGTATCGAGACCGGCTTCCACCTCGTTCAGGGCGACGGCGGGGCGAGCTACCTGCTTGGCGAGGAAGCCGTGAACACGGTGATGGACGGCATCTACCACATCGGCTTCGACACCACGGGTGACCGCTTCGTCAACGAGGACGGCAACGCCAACGCGCGTGTCGAGACGGTGACCTACTGGCTCAACGAACTGCTCGGCACGACCCCGCTGCCGCCGCCGGGCGCCGGGATCGCACCGCTGGTTGGCAGCGCTGCGAAACCCGATGTCACGGTTACGCAAGGTCTGAATGTCACCCTCGCTCCAAGCGCAAGGAACCTAACCTTGTCCGGAACCGCGATGAACGGTGCGGGCAATGCTGCCGACAACAAGCTCATCGGCAATGAGCAGGCCAACATGCTTGAGGGCGGTTCGGGTAACGACACGCTGACCGGCAATGGCGGCAATGATACGCTCATGGGTGGTCTTGGTGCTGATGTGATGTCAGGCGGTCTTGGCGACGACACATACTACGTCGAAAATCTCGGCGATGTGGTGACGGAAACCGCAGATCCACGCGGTGGCCTCGATACCGTAGTCATCAACGGCAGCGCGGTGACCAGTTATACGCTGGGCGCCTACGTCGAAGATCTGACCTTTAACGTGTCGGTGTCGGTCAAGGCGACCGGCAATTCGCTCGACAATGTGATCCGCGGTGGGTCGGCGAGCGACACCATCAGCGGGGGTGACGGCAACGACAGCCTCTACGCCGCAAGCGGCAACGATATCCTTGACGGCGGCAATGGTAACGACCTGCTTGACGGCAGTGCGGGCGCGGATGTGATGACGGGCGGCCTCGGCAACGACACCTATGTGGTCGACAGCGTCAACGACAAGATCATTGAACTGGCCGGGCAGGGCACTGACACGGTGGTATCGTCGATCAGCTATACGCTGGGCGATACGCTCGAGAATCTGACTCTCCGCGGGAGCGCCTATTCGGCCACTGGCAATGCGCTTTCCAACACGATCACCGGCAACGACGGAAAGAACCTCATCGACGGGAGGGCTGGTGCGGACACGATGATCGGTCGCGGCGGGGACGACGTCTATGTGGTCGACAACGCAGGCGACAAGGTCATCGAGGACGCGAACGGCGGCAAGGATGTTGTCAAGGCGTCTGTGAGCTTCACCCTGTCCGCCAATGTCGAACAGTTGCAGCTTACCGGCATCGCCGCGATCAACGGCACCGGCAACAGCGGTGCCGACTGGATTGGCGGCAATGATGCGGCGAATACGCTCAATGGTGCGGCCGGCAACGACACATTGCGCGGCAACGGTGGCGCGGATGTGCTGATCGGGGGGATCGGCCGTGATTTCAGCTTCGGTGGCGCTGGGGCGGACCGCTTCGTGTTCAGCAGCCTTGGCGATTCGACAGTTGAGGACAAGGGGCGGGACCAGATCCTCGACTTCTCACGCTCGGACGGTGACCTGATCGACCTTGCCAAGATCGATGCCAACGGTGCCGATGCGGGCGAGGGCGCGTTCAAGCTCCTGAGCGCTTTCGACGGCACTCATGGTGCGCTGACGGTGGCAGCGCAGGGCACCCAGTGGCTAGTCCAGGGCGACGTGAACGGTGACAAGTTGGCCGATTTTGCCATCCTTGTGACCAGCGCGACCGCGCTCGTGGCGGCCGACTTCGTGATGTGATGCCAGGGGCAGGGATGGCCGGTCGCACCGCGTGCCATCCCTGCCGACTTCGGGCCAGCTCGCCGAAACGCATTCCAACCGCTTGTTAAGCGATGCCGCCTATCGTGCTTGCCAGAGCCATCTGCCGGTCTTGCAAGGAACGCTGCATGCCCCGAATTACGTCAAGGCTGCGCGTGGTCGCCGCTGCCGCGCTTGCCTTCGCCTTGACCGGCGGGCCGGCATTTGCCGAGAATGTGGGCCGATGGGAATGCCATACCGGCTATGGCGAGAATGACCGGATCATCGTTCCGGAAGGGCGGGCGATCAGCGGGCATATCCAATTCGTCGATGGCGTTTTCGGGCCCGACCGGATGCCGCGCGCCGAAATCGCGCTGCGAGTCGCAGTTCCGCCGGGTGAGGGCGGATGCGGTTGCACCGGATTGCTCGCCTTTCTGGTGCCAAAGCCGGAAGGCGGCCTCAAGGTCCAGTTCGAGGTGCATGGCAACGGCAACGCAGAACCGTTCGCGCAGGCCAAACCCGGCGTGCCGATCACGTTTCGGGTCGCCGTGAAGGACGGCGTGCTTACGATTTCGATGGGGAAGACCGATCCGGTGACCAAGACCCTGAGACTGCGCTATCCGCCGGCGGGGCCGCTGAACGTCTCGTGTTCCGGCGCCAATGTTGTCTTCTCGGATCTCGAGCTGGAATGAGCTAAAGCTCGGTGTGACGCCCACGAAAAAGGGGCGCTCCCTTGCGGAGGCGCCCCTCTTTCATTGCCTTGATCTCTGGCCTCAGGCGTCCGCGTCGGCGGCGCGCTCTTCGAGCAGGTCGGCCGGGATTTCGCCCGGTTCGGCGTTGGGATCGTATTCCTCGGTGAAGCCACCGACTTCGGTATCGAACATCGCGTCGATGACGTCGACGCCCTGCGACTGCAGCGCGGCTTCGTCGGGCGAACGGGCGACGTTGACCTTGACCGTCACGCTCACTTCAGGGTGCAGCGCGACCTTCACGGTCGAGATGCCGATGGTCTTGATCGGGCGTTCCAGCACCACCATCGACTTCGTCACCTTGGCGCCCTGTTCGACCAGCGCGTCGACGATGTCGCGCACCGAAACCGAACCATAAAGCTGGCCGGCGTTGGACGAAGCGCGGATGAGCACGACTTCCTTGCCTTCGACGTTGCCGGCTTCGGCCTGGGCATCGGCGCGGCGGGCCGCGTTGTCAGCTTCGATCTTGGCGCGGTTGGCTTCGAAGACCTTGCGGTTGGCTTCGTTGGCGCGGAGAGCCTTCTTGTTGGGCAGCAGGAAGTTGCGCGCGTAGCCGTCCTTGACGGTCACGACGTCGCCGATGGAGCCCAGCTTCTCGATGCGCTCGAGCAGGATGATCTGCATGTCTCGCGCTCCTTACTTGACGATGTACGGAAGCAGGCCGATGTGCCGGGCGCGCTTGATCGCCTGGCCCAGCTCACGCTGCTTCTTTGCCGAAACGGCGGTGATGCGCGACGGCACGATCTTGCCACGCTCGGACATGAAGCCCTGAAGCAGGCGCACGTCCTTGTAGTCGATGACAGGGGCGCCCTTGCCCGAGAACGGGCACGACTTGCGGCGACGGAAAAACGGACGAGCCATGGCTTATTCCCCTTCGCGTTCGCGGCGGCGGGTCCGCTCGCGGTCGTTCTTGCGCATCATCACCGAGGGGCCGGCTTCGTGTGCGTCGACGCGCACGGTCATGAAGCGGATCACGTCCTCGTTGATCGCAGTCTGGCGCTCGAGCTCGGCCACGACGCCGGCGGGGGCATCGATGTCGAGCAGCACGAAGTGCGCCTTGCGGTTCTTCTGGATCTTGTACGCCAGCGAACGCAGACCCCAGGTCTCGGTCTTGACGACCTTCCCGTTGCCCTGTTCGACGATTTCGGTGGCGGTGGCGGCAAGCGCGTCAACCTGAGCCTGGCTCAGATCCTGACGCGCAAGGAAAACATGCTCGTAAAGCGGCATGGGGCCTTGCGTCCTTCATCAATCTAACCGATCGCTGGCTGATCCGCGGTATTGCGGGGCCCCTCCGGCTTTCTTCAAGTTCCCGCGGACGAGACCGTCGCCCCGCCCGCGGAAGCGCTGGCCCTTAGCGGGAATCGGCGAAGATGCAAGGTGAAAGTGGACTTTCAGGCCGCGTGGCGCGCCGGCGGCACGGCGGGCTTGGCTTGTGCGGCGGCATCCGTTTCGGGCCGGCCCAGTTCCAGCCGCTGCAGATGGCCGATCGCGAAGTCCGCGACAAGGTTTGCAAACACGTTCTCGTGCAGCGGGAGTTCGAACTCCAGCCCCGACGTCTTGTCTTCCGACCACGCGACGAATGCCACCTTGGGTGCAAGTTCGGGGAGGAACAGCGTGACGACGTCGCCGATGCGCTGGCGCGGAATGCCTTCGATGCGGGCGCCATGCGTGGTCATGTCCTTAAGCATGACCGTTGACCGCGTAACGCCATGCTTGCACCGCACCGGAAGCTCGAAACCCACGCGCCGCGCGCGTCGGTGATTGATATTCTCCACGCCCTCGTAGTCTTCGAACATGGCCTGCTCCTGCCGCCGGTTTACCACTTGCATTCAGAACGGCGGCAATTCGGCAGGCTTCAGGCCATACGCACTTATGCGGGCGCAGCGGGGTTGTAGCGCATGGCCACGTCGCAGCGGGCATAGCGCGTACCGTAATCAGCCATGATCCCGGCGTCGTGGCGGAAACCCAGCTTTTCGTAGAGGTGGATCGCTGCTGCGCAGGTGTGGTTGGTGAGGAGGTAGAGCGGATCGGCGCCCATGCGCTGGGCCCGGGCAATAGCAGCCGCCAGCAGGAATGCCCCTGCGCCAAGGCCCCGCGCGCTTTCGAGCACGCCCATCTTGGTCAGCTCATAACCGCCGCCGCCGGTCGGCTTGAGTGCGCAAGTCCCGACCACGCCGAGCCCATCCGCCTCGACGAACAGGATGGTGCCGCCTGCGTCGATGATCTTCTCGCGCGGGTTCTCGAGCACTTCGCGGTCGACCGGCTCGAGCACGAACATCGCGCTGATCCATTCGGCATTGATGTCATGGAACGCCTGCGCGAGATCGTCAGAGTATTCGCGCAAGCGCAGTGCGGTCTTGCGGGGCGGACGGGCGCGGTCGAGCAGCGAGCGTTCGGTGAGGGCATCCTCGATCTGTTCGACGGTGGTGAGAAAATCGCCGGGGACCGACGCGAGCAGCGCTTCCACTGCGCCGCCGATGCGCGGCCAGACTTCGGTGACCGCTGCGGCGTGGGCCGCCTCGCCGTCTGGCGTGAGCGAGACGAGGCGCCGGCGCTGGTCGCGACCGGTGACGGTATCGACAAGGCCGAGTTGCGCCATCTGGCCCACCGCGCGCGTCACGCCCGGCTGGCTGGTGCCGACGGCGGCGACCAGCTGGCTCACACTCTGCGGTCCCCGAGCTAGCGCGGCGAGCAGCGCCATGTGGCCCGGTTGGCAGGGGAGGTCCGCGTCGGCGATGGCGATGGCGGCCTCGGCCTGCATCCGCTCGGCCAGCCGCTTGAGGCGGCTGCCAAGGAAAACGGGCCCGGCCTCGCGCAGGATATCGATCATCTGCTCTCTCCCATAACGCGTTATATATCGCGTTATGGGAGGGGCGATGTCAAGCCTTTCGCTGCTTCTCGACGAGTGCGATCGCCGCCGCGATGGCGGCCTCGATCGGAAGGGCGGAGGTGTCGAGGAGTTCGGCACCTTCGGCCTGGCGCAGCGGCGCCGCGGCGCGGTTGCGGTCCCGCTCGTCGCGGGCGGCAAGGTCGGCCTCGATGGCCTCGCGCGTCACGTCCTCGCCGCGCTTTTGCATTTCGGCCCAGCGCCGCAGCGCACGGGCGGCGACGCTGGCGGTGACGAACAGCTTGGCCTCGGCCTCGGGCGCGATCACCGTGGCGATATCGCGGCCGTCGAGCACGGCGCCGCCGGGCTGGCGGGCGAAGGCCTGCTGGCGCGCGAGCAGCGCGGCGCGCACGGCGGGATGGATCGACACGCGGCTGGCGAGCGCGCCGGTCTCCTCGCTGCGCAAGGCATCGTCGGCAAGCAGGATTTCCGGAAAGTCGGCGGCGGCAAGAGCCTGGTCCGGATCGTCGGGATTGCCTCCGGTCAGGAACACCTGGCGACCGACTGCGCGGTAGAGCAGGCCGGTGTCGAGGTGCGGCAGGCCGTAGTGCGCGGCGAGCGCCTTGGCGATGGTGCCTTTGCCCGAAGCGGTGGGACCGTCGATGGCGATGATCATGCGGCGTCTCCTGCCTGTGCGGTAGCCTTTGCCAACAGCGCTTCGAACACGGGGAAGCTGGTGGCGATAGGGCGAGTGTCGTCGATGTCAACGCCGGCGCGGCTGGCGAGGCCGGCCACGGCCATGCTCATGGCAATGCGGTGATCGAGGTGGGTGGCGACAGGCTGATTGTTGGCCCCTCGCAGTGGTTCCCCTCCGGTCCCGTCGATGATCAGGCCGTCCTCGGTTTCCGTCACTGTCGCGCCGGCCTGTTCCAGCGCCACGCGCATCACGGTGATGCGGTCGCTTTCCTTGACCCGAAGCTCTTCGAGGCCGGTGGTGACTGTGCGCCCGTTCGCAAGGGCTGCTGCCACGAACAGCACCGGAAACTCGTCCACCATGCTCGGCACAACCGCTGGATCGACGGCGATGCCGGTGAGCGCCGAGTGGCGCACGCGCAAGTCCGCGACCGGCTCGCCGCCGACATCGCGCCGGTCCACTTCCTCGATCTGGCCGCCCATGTCGCGCAGCACGTCAAACAGCGCGGCACGGGTGGGGTTGAGGCCGACGTTCTCGATCACGAGGTCCGAGCCCGGGACAAGTAGAGCCGCGACGACGAAGAACGCGGCGGAGGAGGGATCGCCGGGGACTTCGATGGTCTGGGGCCTCAGTTCCGCCTCGCCGGTGAGGTGGATGGTGCGCGTGCCGTCCGCCGCGACTTCCACCGAAAGATCGGCGCCGAAGCCCTTCAGCATGCGCTCGGAGTGGTCGCGGGTCGGCACCGGTTCGACGACCGTGGTGATCCCCGGCGTGTTGAGCCCCGCCAGCAGCACCGCGCTCTTCACCTGCGCCGATGCGACCGGCAGGCGGTAGGAGATTGGTACCGCGGGGCTGATCCCGCGCAAGGTGAGGGGGAGGCGTCCGCCCGGGGCGGCGGTGAAGTCCGCGCCCATCTGCGAGAGCGGATCGATCACGCGGCCCATCGGACGCTTCGACAGGCTGGCATCGCCGATGAACGTCGCGGTGATCGGATGGCTGGCGACGAGACCCATCAGCAGCCGGGTCGAGGTGCCTGAATTGCCCATGTCGAGCGCCTGCCTGGGCTGGAGCAGGCCGCCGACGCCGACGCCGTCGATCACCCATTCGCCAGAGGACAGGCGGTCGATCGTGGCGCCCATCGCGCGCATGGCGGCGGCGGTGGACATCACGTCCTCGCCTTCTAGCAGCCCGGTGACCCGCGTCCGGCCCACCGCCAGCGCGCCAAGCATGATCGAGCGGTGGCTGATCGACTTGTCGCCGGGGACGCGGATCCGCCCGGTCAGCGGCCCGGCGGCGCTGAAGCGGCGGGGGCGCGGGGCGGAGTTTTCGGCTGCATGCACTTTGGCGGGTCTTTCCGGGGTCTGGCTGGGTCGGGGAAGCGGGCGCGCTTTTGACAGCGCCCCGCGCCTATGGCAAGGCGCGCGCCGCGCTTGATTCCCGGATCACCAGTCCCCATCAAGCAGAGCCATCGAGCCGCCCGCGTCTGCTGCGGGCGCCAGACTTAAGGATTACGCATGGTCAAGCCTGAATGGGGCGCAAAGCACGGCTGCCCGAAGTGCGGCACCCGCTTCTATGATTTGGGCAAGGATGACCCGGTCACCTGCGTCGAGTGCAAGTACAGCTGGACGCCCGAGCCGGTGCTCAAGTCGAAGCAGCCGATCCCCTACGAGGAGATCCAGAAGGAGAAGGCCGACGTCGCGCCCGACGTCGATCTGGCCGACGAGGATCTCGACATCGACGAGGATGCCGATTCGCCGGACAACGACGTCGATCTTGGCGGCGACGACGATCTGGGCGTCCCCGGCCACGACGGCGAGGACGAGGAAGTCTGACGTTTCCACGCGCCGGAGCGCCCCGCGGCCTGATCGCGCGGCGCTCCGGCGGGTGAATTTCTTCTGGTGCAAATTTTGTGTTGCCAGCAGGGTGGGCCTCGCATAAAGGCGCGGTCCTCCGGCGGAACACCTGCCGGACCGCAGTGCCTCCAGCGGCACTTCGCGAAATGGATATGGGGCCTTAGCTCAGCTGGGAGAGCGCCTGCATGGCATGCAGGAGGTCAGCGGTTCGATCCCGCTAGGCTCCACCATTTCCCCCTTCTTCACATCGGCAGATCAGGCTCGGCGCGGCGCAATTGCGTGGTGCGCGGATTGCCTTGCCATTGACGCACATCACACCCCTGCCTAGGCATGCGCGCTATCGGGTTCATCGGCGGTACAACGGATCGCCGCATAACAAAGGCCTTGCAGCGGCGGACAATGCTCCGGATCGAACGGAAGCAGGCGGCGCCGCGCAGATCAGGGGTGCCATTGGTGATGAACACGTCTCGTTCCGCTTTCTGCCACCGGCTCGGCACGGCGCTTGGCATTCTTGCCTGCGGCTGCCTCGCGGCGACGCATGCCAGCGCGCAGTTCGGGGGCTTCAGCATGCCCTCGCTGCCGAGTGTGCCGTCCAGTTCGTCGAAGAGCTCGGACGGTTGCCCCAAGGGCAAGAGCAAGAGCGAAGGCTCGGCGGTGCTGGGCGGCCTCATCGGGCAGGGCCTTGGCCGCGCGGCGGGTTCGGCGGGGGTTTCGAGCTACTTTCCGATCTCCGAAGTGGCGGGCACGCTGACCAATGCCATTGCCTGCAAGCTCGATCCCGCCGAGCAGAAGCAGGCCGCCAACGCGACGATCGAGGCGACCCGCGGCGAGGCGGGGGATGCCGCGCCCCCG
>NZ_LJHZ01000041.1:0-6616 GCF_001296055.1 Novosphingobium sp. AAP93 | reverse complement strand
CGAGCGAAGTCGAGACACCGAGCGCCACGCATGGTGTCTCGACTTCGCTCGACACGAACGGTGAGGGCAGAGAATGCCCTTTCGCCCACGAATCTGGACAAGCGCGCGCCCCTCTGCCAAGCGGAGCGCCATGAACGCGCCCATCCCCAACAGCTTCCGCACCCAGCCCGACGCACAAGGCCATTTCGGCCAGTTCGGCGGCCGCTATGTCGCCGAAACGCTGATGCCGCTGATCCTCGATCTGGAAGCGGAATACCGCAAGGCCAAGGCCGATCCTGCCTTCCACGCCGAATTTGGCGACCTGCTCGAACACTACGTCGGCCGCCCAAGCCCGCTCTATTTCGCCCCCCGCCTCACCGAGGAACTGGGCGGCGCGCAAGTCTGGTTCAAGCGCGACGAGCTCAACCACACCGGCGCGCACAAGATCAACAATTGCATCGGCCAGATCCTCCTCGCCATCCGCATGGGCAAGACGCGGATCATCGCGGAGACCGGCGCGGGCCAGCACGGCGTCGCCACCGCCACCGTCTGCGCGCGCTTCGGCCTGCCCTGCACGATCTTCATGGGGGCGACCGACGTTGCCCGCCAGCAGCCCAACGTGTTCCGCATGAAGCTCCTCGGCGCCGAAGTCGTCCCCGTCACTGCTGGCGCCGCGACGCTCAAGGATGCGATGAACGAGGCGCTGCGCGATTGGGTCGCGAACGTCCACAACACCTTCTACATCATCGGCACCGCCGCCGGCCCGCACCCCTATCCGGAGCTCGTACGCGATTTCCAGAGCGTGATCGGCAAGGAAGCGCGCGCCCAGATGCTCGCCCGCACCGGCCGCCTGCCCGACCTCCTCGTCGCGGCGATCGGCGGCGGCAGCAATGCCATCGGCCTGTTCCACCCCTTCCTCGATGATGCGGACGTGAAGATGCTCGGCGTCGAGGCGGCGGGCCACGGGCTCGACCAGCTCCACGCCGCGAGCCTCGCGGGAGGCCGCCCCGGCGTGCTCCACGGCAACAAGACCTACCTCCTGCAGGACGAAGACGGCCAGATCCTCGAAGGCCACTCGATCTCGGCGGGCCTCGATTATCCCGGCATCGGCCCCGAACACGCCTGGCTCAAGGAAACCGGCCGCGTCCAGTATACCTCGGTGACAGACACCGAAGCGCTCGACGGCTTCCAGCTGCTCTGCCGCACCGAAGGCATCATCCCTGCGCTGGAGCCCGCCCACGCCATCGCCGCGGTCAAGAAGATCGCCCCGACGATGGACAAGGACGCGATCATCCTCGCCAACCTCTGCGGACGCGGCGACAAGGACATCTTCTCGGTCGCGGAGCATCTGGGGGTGAAGCTGTGAAGCCCTTCGCCGCCACAGATTTCGTGGGTGAACGTGCGTGGGCCAGCCAGTTGCTCAGCGATTTCGGCGACGTGACCGTGCGGCTCCACTGGACCGATCAGCCCTATCGCTGGCACCGCAATACCGGTCCGGAAGTCTTCGTCGTGCTCGACGGTGAAGTGGACATGCACTACCGCGACACGGCTGGCGAACATATCGTCCGGCTCGCCGCAGGCCAGGGTGTGAGCGTGGAATCGGGGGATGAGCATGTTGCGCACCCTGTTGGCGCTGCGCGCATTCTCGTGGTCGAACGCAAGGATTCCGAATGACCCGTCTCGACCCCAATCGGCTTTCTGGCGCCTTCGCCAAGGGCCACCCCGCCCTCGTCTGCTTCGTCACCGGCGGCGATGGCCCGACGCCTGCTATCCTCGATGCGCTCGTCGAAGGCGGCGCGGACGTGATCGAACTCGGCATGCCCTTCACCGATCCGATGGCTGATGGCCCAGCGATCCAGCAGGCCAACATCCGCAGCCTTGCGGCTGGTACGAAGACGGCTGACCTCCTCAAGATGGCCACCGATTTCCGCGCGCGCCATCCGGAAGTGCCGCTTGTCCTCATGGGCTATGCCAATCCGATGACGATCCGCGGTGCCGACTGGTTCGCCGATCAGTGCGCCAAGGCCGGTGTCGACGGCGTCATCTGCGTCGATATCCCGCCCGAGGAAGATGCCGAGCTTGGCCCGTCCCTGCGTGCCGCCGGGATCAGCCTGATCCGCCTTGCCACCCCGACCACCGACCACGCGCGTCTGCCCGCCGTGCTCGAAGGCTCGTCGGGCTTTCTCTACTACGTCTCGGTTGCGGGCATCACCGGCAAGCAGTCCGCCGCGCTCGCCTCGATCGAGGAAGCCGTAACGCGCATCAAACAGACAGCCACGATCCCCGTCGCGGTCGGCTTCGGCGTCCGCACGCCCGAGCAGGCCGGCCCCATCGCCCGCGTGGCGGACGGCGTCGTCGTTGGCTCGGCCCTCATCGACATCATCGCAGAGCATGGCGACAATGCCCCCGCAAAGGTGCAGGAACTCGTCTCCGCCCTCGCCAACGCAGTCCATAATGCCCGAAAGGTAGAAGCATGAGCTGGCTGACCCGCGTCCGCAATTCGCTGCCTTTCGCGCCCAAGCGCGACACGCCGGACAACCTCTGGATCAAGTGCCCCTCGTGCAGCGAAATGCTGTTCACCAAGGAGTATGAGGAAAACCTCTCGGTCTGCCCGCGCTGTGATCATCACGGCCGCATCGGCGCCGAGACGCGCCTCGCGCAGCTGCTCGACGCCGGGTTCGAAGTGCTGCCCGCCCCCAAGGTGCGCGAAGATCCGCTCAAGTTCCGCGATACCAAGCGCTATACCGACCGCCTCAAGGCAGCCCGCGCGTCCAACCCGCAGCCCGATGCGCTGACCGCTGCGGTCGGCAGGATCGATGGCCACAAGGCTGTGGTCGGCGTCCAGGATTTCGGCTTCATGGGCGGCTCGATGGGCATGGCCGTAGGCGACGCCTTCATCGCGGCGACCGAAGCCGCCATCGCCAACAAGTGCCCCTTCATCGCCGTGACGGCGGCAGGCGGCGCGCGCATGCAGGAAGGCATTCTCAGCCTCATGCAGATGCCGCGCACCACCGTCGCGATCAATCGCATGCGCGCGGCGGGCCTGCCGTATATCGTTGTTCTCACCGATCCCACGACCGGCGGCGTGACCGCAAGCTATGCGATGCTCGGCGATATCCAGATCGCCGAACCCGGCGCGCTCATCGGCTTTGCCGGCCAGCGCGTGATCCAGGACACGATCCGCGAGAAGCTCCCCGAAGGCTTCCAGCGCGCCGAATACCTCCACGCGCACGGCATGATCGACATGGTCGTCAGCCGCCATATGCTGAAGGCCACCCTCGCCCGCACCATCGGCTATCTGATGGCCGCGCAGGCGGCTTGACCCCTCCGACCCGCTGGCGCGGGCCACCTCCCCATTTGTGCTTCGCAAAAATGGGGAGGACCTAAAACAGACAGACTTTTCTTCGCCCTCCCCATTTTCACGAAGTGCAAATGGGGAGGTGGCAGCCCGAAGGGCTGACGGAGGGGTAATTGCGCGACTTCGCCATTTCCGAAAACCCGCGCGTGCAGACACAACTGGACCGCCTCGGCGCGCTCTCGCTCCCGCAAGGCCGCCTCGGCCTCGATACCGTGCGCGATATCTGCAATCGCCTCGGCAATCCGCAGCGCCGCCTGCCGCCGGTGTTCCACGTCGCGGGCACCAACGGCAAAGGCTCGACCTGCGCCTATCTGCGCGCCATCCTCGAAGCGCAGGGCCTCGTGGTCCACACCGCAACCAAGCCCCACCTCGTGCGCTACAACGAACGCATCCGCGTCGCGGGCAAGCTCATCAGCGACGAAAGCCTCGCCGACCTGCTCGAACGCGTGCTCGATGCGTCCGCAGACCTTGGCCTCAGCTTCTTCGAAGTCACCACTGTCGCAACGTTCCTCGCCTTTGCGGAAACCCCGGCGGATGCCTGCGTCATCGAGACCGGCCTCGGCGGCAGGCTCGATGCCACCAACGTCCTCGAAAACCCTGCCGTCTGCGGCATCGCTACCTTGGGCATCGACCACGAGGCCTTCCTGCTGGTGCCCGAAGCGGGGACGCCGGAGGAGCCGCTCGCCCGCATCGCCTTCGAGAAGGCCAGCATCGCCAAGCCCGGCGCGCCGCTGGTGGTGCAGAGCTACGCGTACAGCCCGCTCGCCAGCGTTCTCGCCACTGCCAGCCATATCGGCGCGCCGGTTGCCTTGCGCGGTCGCGATTGGTGGGCAGAAACCAGCGAAACCATCGCATACCGCGACGCCAAGGGCAGCTTGAGCCTACCGCTCCCCAGCCTCGCCGGCGCCCATCAGGCCGACAACGCCGCCCTCGCCATCGCCATGCTGCGCCACCAGAGCGCCGTTCCCGTCACCCCCGAAGCCATGGCAGAGGGCATCCGCGCCGCCCGCTGGCCCGCCCGCCTCCAGCGCCTCGGCACCGGCCCGCTCACCGCACTCGCCGGAAACCGCACCGTCTGGCTCGATGGCGGCCACAATCCGGACGCTGGGCAAGCCATCGCCCGCCATTTCGCGAATTCCGCACCGCTCCACCTCGTCATGGGCATGCTGACTAGCAAAGACCCCAGCGCCATCCTGCGTCCCTTGGAAGGCAAGCTCGCCTCGGTCTCCATCGTCCCCGCCCCGGGACACGAGGCGCACACCCCCGAAGACTTCGCGCCCTTTACCATGCTTCCCGTGGCCAGCTTCGCCAATGTCGCCGAAGCCCTCGCCGCGCTACCCGTCGAAGGCGATGTGTTGATCGCTGGCTCGCTCTACCTTGCGGGCGATGTGCTCAGGCGCAACGACGAAGCGCCGGACTGAGACGGGGCGCCAGCGCGCTTCGACAAGCTCAGCACGAGCGGGGGTGGTTCAACTGGAAAATCAAAAACCTCGCTCATCCTGAGCTTGTTGAAGGATCGCGCGCAGCGCCAGCCTCCCGCGCCACGCGCACCCATTCGAGGCACACGAACAGCACCGCCACCAGCCCCGCCGCCGCCGTCCAGCGGAACACCGTGGCATAGCCGTAGAGATCGAACGCCTCGCCCGCGATCCCGCGCCCCAGCGAACCGATCAGGAAGGTCAGCGAGGACATCAGCGCATATTGCACCGCCGTATAGCGCTTGGAGACGATGCCCGAGAGGTACGCCACGAAGGCCGCACCCGCGATGCCGGTCGAGATGTTTTCGAAGCTGATGGCCAGCAGCAGCCGGATCATGCGCGGATCGAAGCCGAACAGGCCGAACAGCGCGTGCAGGCCCACCGCCTTGCCCACCGCATCGATATGCACCGCGCCTTCGGCGAGGTCGGCATAGACGAAGTTGCCCAGCATCGGGAGGATCGCGCCGATCAGGATCGTCGGCATGCGCCCCAGCCGCAGGAACAGATAGCCGCCGAGGCTGATCCCCGCGATGGTCATGAAGATGCCGAAGAGCTTGGAGGCGAAGGCCACCTCGTCCTTGGAATAGTGCAGGAAATCGAGGTAGAACGGGAAGGCGAAGCTCGACCACACGTTGTAGCACAGCGTGTAGGTGAGGATCATCCCGATCACCACCAGCACCCCCCAGCCGAGCCGCGCCACCAGTTCCGCCAGCGGGGCGATCAGCGCGACGTAGAGGTGGTTCGCCGCGGTGCGCACCGCCGAATGCCGCGTATCAGGCGCCGTCAGCACCGCGCGGCCCTGCGTGCGCATCGCATTGGTCACCGCCGCGACGAGCAGCGGAACCGCCACGGTCGCCAGCACGATCAGCGGGCCCATCTGGCGCGTGAAATCGCCTACCGAGGGGTGTTTCTCGCCCGGCCCCAGCGGGCTCAGCATGATCACCATGAAGCGCACGATTGTCGCGATTGCCCAGGCCCAGCTGGTGCCGACGATGAACAGCGCAATACCTCGCGCGCGCGGCGTCAATTCACCCGGCTGCGCCAGCGCGGCGTGGAGCGTGCCTTGCTCGGGGCGTGGTGTGTCGGGCGCGCGCAAGGTCACAATACCGATCAGCGCGATCAGCCCTGCCATCAGCAGATAGACCAGCGGCCATGACATCCGCCCCGCCAGCACCAGCGCCAGCGCACCGCCGACAATCGAGGCGATGCGGTAGCCGAACTGGTAGATCGAGGAGAGCAGCTCGACCGGCGTATCCTCGTCCGCGACATCGATGCGCCACGCGTCCACCGCCACGTCCTGCGTCGCGGAGGCCAGCGCGGCGAGGAACGCAAACAGCGCGAAGGTGCCGATGGCCTTGGCCGGATCAGTCAGCGCAAGGCCCACGAAGCCCAGAACCAATACGATCTGGCACAGTAAGATCCAGCTCTTGCGCCGCCCCAGCGCTTCGAGGCCGGGCAGCGCCATGCGGTCCACCAGCGGCGACCACAGGAACTTGAACGAGTAAGACAGGCCGATCCACGAGAGCACGCCAATGGTGGCAAGGTCGATCTTCACTTCGCCCAGCCAGGCGTTGAGCGTGCCGAGCAGCAGAGCATAAGGCAGGCCCGAGGCAAAGCCGAAGCCCAGCATCGTGGCCGACTTGCGCGTGGCGAGCGCCACCATCAGCAGCTTGAAGCCCTTCGGGCGCGGTGGTTTCTCAACCTCGGCGGCACTCGATGCCATTCAGTCCCTCACACTTCCCCCTCCGTTCGTGTCGAGCGAAGTCGAGACACCGGGCGCGGCGTGCGGTGTCTCGACTTC
>NZ_LJHZ01000040.1:0-25283 GCF_001296055.1 Novosphingobium sp. AAP93 | reverse complement strand
AGAGGTTGGTGTCTGTCACCACAAGCGCCAGCGCGGTGCCCGCCACGGCGAACTCGGCGAGCAGGCGGATGCGCGCGGAAAGCCCGGCGTGGGCGTACTTGGTGACCTTGGCATAGTCATCGAGGAAACCGATCAGGCCGAAGCCCAGCGTGACGACAAGGCAGGCCCAGACGAACTTGCTGGTAAGGTCCATCCACAGGAGCAGCGAGATCGCGAGGCTGATCACGATCATCAGCCCGCCCATCGTCGGCGTGCCGCGCTTGGCTAGGTGCGACTGCGGCCCGTCGGCGCGGATCGGCTGGCCCTTGCCCTGCCGCACGCGCAACATGTTGATGAAGCGCGGGCCGATGATCAGGCCGATGATCAGCGCCGTCATCAGCGCCGCGCCCGACCGGAACGACTGGTAGCGGATGAGGTTGGCGATACCCTCGAAGTGCAGCCAGTGCGCCAGAACGTAGAGCATTCAGTTTTCCCCGGCCGTCTTGGCCCCTTGGCCGGCCCCGGCCGTCAGCGCGCGCACGAGGGTGCCCAGCCCGACCGAGTTCGATCCCTTGACCAGAATGGCGTCCCCGCCCTGCGGCGCATCAGCCGCCAGGCATTCTGCCGCTTCTGCAGCGGTTTTGGCATGGTCGAGTTCGATTCGCGCGGCAAGCGCGGGGTCGGCGCTTTTCCCCAGCGCCCTTCCGAGCGCCGCGCTCAGCGGGGCCATTTCCGGGCCGACAAGGATGATCCGTTCGACCCCAGCCGCGATCAGCGGCTCGGCCAGACCGGCGTGGTAGCCGTCTGACGCCTCACCCAGTTCCTTCATCGCACCGAGCACGGCAATGCGGCGGCGGGCGGGAACCTCGCCCAGCGCGGCGATGGTCGCGCGCATCGAGGCAGGGTTGGCATTGTAGCTTTCGTCAATAAGGAGCGCCTTGCCTGAGCTGTCTCCACCGGGCGCGGGGATCACGTGCCGCGCGCCGCGTCCGGCAAGGCCTTCCATTTCGGAAAGTGCGAGACCTGCTGCACCCAAATCACCGCCAGCAGCCGCGACAGCCGCCATGACCGCAAGCGAATTGTCGACCCAGTGTGCGCCGGGCTGAGCGATGGTGTAGCACAGCTTGCGCGAACCCAGCGGACCCGAGAACGCGGCGGTCACCAGCGTGCCCCCACCGGGCGCGGGCACGGCATCGAGGAGGCGCGCGTCGGCATGGGCGCTGCGCCCGAAGCTCACGACATCGCCCGCATGGCGCGCCGCCGCCTCGCGCAGCAGGGCATAGTGCGGGTTGTCGGCGGGGACGATCGCCATGCCGCCCGCTTCCAGCCCCTCGAAGATTTCCGCCTTCGCGTGGGCGATGGCTTCCTCGCCCGAAAAGTGCCCGATGTGCGCGGGGGCGATGGTGGTGACGATGGCGATATGCGGACGCACCAGCCGGGTCAGCGCCGCGAGTTCGCCCGCGTGGTTCATTCCCATCTCGAACACGCCGAAGCGCGTGCGCGGCGGCATCCGCGAGAGACTGAGCGGCACGCCGACGTGGTTGTTGTAGCTCTTGACCGAGCGGTGCGCGCGGCCCCGGCTGCCCCGGTCAAGCGCGGCGAACAGCGCCTCCTTCACGCCGGTCTTGCCCGCCGAGCCGGTCACGCCGATGATAACCGCCCCGGCCCGGTCGGCACGGGCGCGGGCAGCATGGCCAAGGTCGACCAGCGCCTGCGTGGTGCTTGCGACCAGCACATGCGGATAAGGCACAGGGCGGTCGACCAGCGCGGCGGTCGCTCCGCGCGCGAAGGCGCCTTCGAGGAACTTGTGGCCGTCGCTCTCCGCGCCGATCAGCGCAATGAACAAGTCGCCGGGCTGGACTTCGCGGCTGTCGGTGGC
This sequence comes from Novosphingobium sp. AAP93, assembly GCF_001296055.1. Classification (NCBI taxonomy): domain Bacteria; kingdom Pseudomonadati; phylum Pseudomonadota; class Alphaproteobacteria; order Sphingomonadales; family Sphingomonadaceae; genus Novosphingobium; species Novosphingobium sp. AAP93. The sequence continues at coordinate 23,425 of NZ_LJHZ01000040.1, read as the reverse complement.
GCAGCCCGAAACCTCGAACACGCCTGAGGCCTTGCCGCCCGTCGCCGCGGCGATCTCGTCCGCCGTCCACAAGGAAAGCCCGATGCTATCAGTCGGCTCGACAGGCCATTGCAGCAGGGCTCTCATCGCATTCATTGGCTGCACTCCCGCGCCACTTGCACGTCGTCGAAGGGAAGGACGCGCATCGCCTCGCCGCGCCCCACGATCTGGCCCTGTTCATGGCCCTTGCCCGCCACCAGCACGATATCGCCCGCGCCTGCTGCGGCAATCGCGGCAGCGATGGCTTCGCGGCGACCTGCCACTTCGCGGGCGCGCTCGTTGCAGCCGCCCATCACGGCAGCACGGATCAGCGCCGGGTCCTCGCCGCGCGGGTTGTCGTCGGTGACGATCACAAGTTCGGAGCCGGCGCAGGCGGCGCGGCCCATCTCGGGGCGCTTGCCTTCGTCGCGGTCGCCGCCGGCGCCGAACACGGCGATCAGCTTGCCCTTCGCGCCGACATGCGGGCGCAGCGCGGCAATCGCGGCGGTGATCGCGTCAGGCGTATGGGCGTAGTCGACATAGACCGGCGCGCCGGCCCGCGTGATCGCCGCGCGCTCGAGCCGCCCGCGCACCGGCTGGATGCGCGAGAGCGCGGCCAGCGTCGCCGCCGGATCGCCGCCGGTCGCGATGACCAGCCCCGCCGAAACCAGCGCATTGGCCGCCTGATAGGCCCCGATCAGCGGCAGATCGAGCTTGCGGGTCGTGCCCTCGAACGCGAGTTCCAGCGTCTGGCCAAGCAGCGTCGGTGTGCGCGAAAGCAGGCGCAGCGTTTCGCCCTGCTCGCCCACGGTGATCAGCTTCAGGCCGCGCGAACGGGCCGCGGCGATGGCCTGTGCGGACCATGCATCGTCCGCCCAGATCACCGCCGCGCCGTCTTCCGCCACGACATCGCCAAACAACCGCATCTTGGCCTCGAAATAGGCATCCATCGTGCCATGGTAATCGAGGTGATCGCGGCTGAGATTGGTGAAGGCGCCGGCTGCGACCCGAGGGCCTTCGTTGCGGAACTGGTCGAGCCCGTGGCTGGAGGCCTCGTAGGCGACATGGCTCACCCCTTCGCGGGCGAGCCCGGCGAGGTTGGCGAGGAAGGTGACGATATCGGGCGTGGTGAGCCCGGTGGAGACGCTCTCGTCCGCCGTGGTGACGCCCAGCGTACCGATCGAGGCGGCGCGGAAACCGGCCATGCGCCAGAGCTGGCGCGTCATCTCGACGGTGGAGGTCTTGCCGTTGGTCCCCGTCACCGCCACGAGCATTTCCGGTACCGGCGCGAAGAACGGCGCGGCGAGGCGCGCGAAGGCGCGGCGCGGGGAGGCATCGGCGATATGGACCGCGCCTTCGACCTTGGCCTCGGGCCGCGCGACGACCGCGATGGCACCCGCCTTCACCGCATCGGCAATGAAATCCTCGCCATTGAAGCGCGCACCGACGAAAGCGCCGAACACGGTGCCAGGCGCAACCTTGCGGTGATCGATGGCAAAGCCGGTGACTTGCGCTCCGGCGAGCGGGGCAGCATTTTCAGGCAGGGCGACCCCCGCCGCAGCGGCAAGCCCGCCAAGGTTCATTCGCCTTCTCCGGAGCCGACCAACGGGCTGAGGTCGGAAATGTCGACATCATGGTGGGCATCGGGCACGACGCCCAGCATCGGGCCGATACGCGGCACCAGCCGGCCGACGATAGGCGCGGCATTCCACGCGGCAGTGCGCTGGCCGCTGGTCTGCTGGGTGGCCTGGGGTTCATCGAGCATCACGATCACCACATAGCGCGGCTTGTCCATCGGAAAAGCCGCTGCGAACGTCGCAATCAGCGACGTCTTGCGGTAGCCGCCGCTGCCGGGCTTTTCCGCCGAACCGGTCTTGCCCCCGACGCGGAATCCCGGTGCGTCCGCCTTGCGGCCGGTGCCATCGACCACGATCATCCGCAGCAGCTGGCGGATGCGCGCGCTGGTCGAAGCCTGGAACACGCGGCGGCCGGGGGCAAGGTGCGCCGAATCGACCTTGTAGAGCGTGGCAGGCCGCCAGATGCCGCCATTGACCAGCGCGGCATAGGCCGCCGCAAGGTGCAGCGGGGTGACCGCGATACCGTGGCCATAGCTCACCGTCATCGTCGTCAGCCGCGCCCAATCGCTGTCCGTGCTTTGCCCGCCGCCGCGCGGCCAGAGTGGACGTCCGCGCGCGGGCAGCTCGATCTTCGGGCGCTCGTTCATGCCCAGCTGCATCATCGTGCGGCGCAAGGCCGCCGGCCCGAGCTTGTCGGCGATCTGCGCGGTCACCACGTTCGAGGAATGAATGAGCGCCTCGGGCACATTGAGCGAGGCGCCGAAATCGTGGCTGTCGTGAATGGTGAACTTGCCGATCTGCAACGGAACAGCCGGATAGCGCGTCGAAAAATCGGTAACCACCCCGGCATCGATCGCGGCGGCGATGGTGATCGGCTTGAACGTAGAGCCGAGTTCGTAAACGTCGTTCGATACGCGGTTGGTCACGAGGTAGTTGAAGGCAAGGTCCGACCGGTTCGGATTGAACGAGGGCAGCGAGGCGAGCGCAATGACCTCGCCGCTGTCGGCATCGAGGATAACCCCGGCAGCGCCCTTGGCGCTGGTCTCCAGCATGCCGCGCCCCAGTTCATCCTCGAGCGCGCCCTGCGCCCGCGCGTCGATGGAAAGCGCGGTGGGCGTGCCCCTAAAGGCCGGATCGAGCAGACGCGGCTCGAGCACCTGCTCCATGCCGACATGGCCCTTGCCAGCCTCGTCGACGAAGCCGAGCACGTGTGCCGCGAGCGAGCCCTGCGGATAGAAGCGCTGCTCCTCGCGCGGGAATTCGAGCGCGGGTTCGCCCAGCGCAAAGACCTTGTTGGCGTCTTCCGGCAACACGCGGCGGCGCAGGTAGCAGGGCTTGCCCGCCTTCAGCCGCGCAACGAGATCGGCGTAGTCCGCATCGGGAAAGATGCCAACCAGCGCGCGGGCGACTTCCTCCGGCGTCTTCACCAGCGGAGCACCGCCCTCACCCATCGCCTTGGGATTGAACCACAGCGAATAGGACGCAAAAGCGCGGGCCAGCGCGATGCCGTTGCGGTCGGTGATCTCGCCGCGCGAAGGCAGTAGCGCCTCGGCCAGCGAGGTGCGCTCGGGCGTCTGCTCGAACAGGCCCAGCTGCGCGATGCGCACGCAGGCCGTCAGCGTCGCGAAGATGAACAGTACCATGACCCACAGCGCGCGCACCCGCGCCGTGTTGAGCGCGGTATGGCGCACGTTGGCGAGCTGGACCCGGCCGGTGGCGATGGCGGCGGAGGCGGTCAACGAGTTCACTGGGCAGACTTGCTCCCACCCTTGGCGGACTTCGCAGCAGGCTTGGTGCTCTTGGCGGATTTCGCAGCAGGCGCCTTGCCGGGTTTGGTTTCGGCCTTGCCAGCGGCGAGCTTCGCACCCTTGCCCGGCTTCGCCGCCTCTTCCTTCGCGGACTTGCCGGACTTGGCGAGGCCGACCTTCTTGTCCCCGTCCTTCGCCTTCGCGTCTTTGTCCTTCTTCGCCTTGCCGTCGCTGTCCTTGCCGTCCTTCTTCAGCGGCGTGACCATCGCAAGGCGCGCGCCAAGGTTGGCCGTCGCCTTGGCGCGGTCGGCCGCATCGGCGGGCTTTTCCGCCGGCTTTGCTTCGTCCTCATCGTCAGCCGACTGGGTCACCGGCGCGGCAATCTCGGCCGCAAGGCCGGAAATGACCGAGGGGAACGCCGCTTCGGCTGCAACGCTGTCGTCAGCGCTCGCCACGCGGATCGGCGCGGGGGTGTCCGGGCCATCAGGCTTGGCGAAAGCGGCCAGCTGGCGCTCGTTCGACAGGTACTGCCCCGCCGTCGGCGCGACATAGCCGAACTCGACATCGTTCCACAGCTTCAGCTGCTGCTGGTTGGCGCGGGTCTCGACCTCGGTCTCGAGGTAGAGCTTCTCCTTGCGCAGCGCGACGATCTGCAACTCGGTGCGATGGACCTGGCTGCGCAGCGCGTTGACGCGGAAGGCCAGCACCATGACCAGCGCCGCGCAGACGAGCAGCAGCGCAATCCAGCCGATCGAACGGAAGCGGTTGGCGCTGACCATCATGCTGCCAGTGCTCCTCGTGCCGGGGCTGCGGTGCGCACCGCCCAGCGCAGCGTGGCGGAGCGCGCGCGGGGATTGCGCGCCTGCTCGTCCGCGCCGGGGCGGATCGCGGCGGAGGGCTTTTCGAACACCGGCGCGGCGGTGGGCGCACTCATCGGCAGGTGGCGCGATCCCGCCGGCAGCGCGCCCGCGCCTTCGCGGAGGAACTGCTTGACGATGCGGTCCTCGAGGCTGTGGAAGCTCACCACCGCGAGCCGGCCGCCGGGTGCCAGCACGCGCTCCGCTGCCGCGAGACCGGCGTGAAGCTCGTCGAGCTCGCCGTTCACATGGATTCGCACGGCCTGAAAGCTGCGCGTGGCGGGGTCCTTGGGTGCGCCGGGACGATAGCCGAGCGCCTTGCGCACGACATCGGCGAACTGGCCGGTCGTCGTCAGCGGGCGGGCCGCGACGACGGCGCGGGCGATCCGGCGCGACTGGCGCTCCTCGCCATAGTGGTAGAGCACGTCGGCAATCGCTTCCTCGCTCGCGCCGTTGAGGAAGTCCGCTGCGCTTTCCCCGCTCTGCGACATGCGCATGTCGAGCGGGCCATTGCTGGAGAAGGCAAACCCGCGCGCCGCCTGATCGAGCTGCATCGAGCTGACACCGATGTCGAAGACCACGCCCTGCACGCTGGACACACCCGCTTCCGCAAGCCCCTCCGCGAGTTCGGAGAACCGGCGGGGATGGAGGACCAGACGGGGCGGGTTTTCAGACACTTCCCCCCAGGCCCGCCCCGCCGCAATCGCATCGGGGTCGCGATCGAAGGCATGGACGGTGGCGCCGGCACCGAGCAGGCGGCGGGTGTATCCGCCTGCGCCAAAGGTGGCGTCCACGACAAGCGAACCGGGAGTCAGGCCGCCTTTGGGGGTGAGCGCTGCGATCACCTCGTCGAGGAGCACGGGGATATGGGGGGGCTGGGCCGCGCTCACTTGCGGGATGCCTTTGACGAAAATTCGATCATCCGGGCGCGGCAGGCCGATTTGACCGAGTCCCATTCGGGGCCCATCGCAAACAGCACATCGGGCGCCCAGATCATGATCTGGTGCATGCCGCCGTGAAAATAGAGTTCATCGCCCACCTGCGCCTGCTCGCCGAGGTATTCGGGCAGGACGAAACGGCCGGAATCATCGAAATTGATGCGGGCGAACCCGCCGATCTGCGAGGCACGCAGGTCCATGTCGAAGGGCTCGCCGCGCTCGATGGCGACGCGTTCCTCATGCGCGAGCATCTCGGCAAAGCTGTCCGCGCGGGATTCGCCGAAACCGACGAGGCAGGGGTGCTTGTGGTGCTTGTCGAGGCAGAGGGTGCGGTTGCCCTTCGAGGCTTCGCGGACGGTCTGGCGGAAGTCTGCAGGGAGGACAAAGCGGTTCTTCTCGCCGCGCGGCGAAAAGCCCTGCCCCCAGTAATGCGACTGTGCCCCAGCCACGTGCCGCTTCCCCGCGTCGGACGAAAGCCTCCCAACCCGGCCGCACACACCCGTGCGACCGACTCATCCCCCGCGGATGCGTCATGGAGTCCGTCCTGATGGGGAGTTGTCTTAACGCGGGAGGGTCCGGGCGAAAAGGGGAAAATGCGGGAAATTGCGTCCGGACGTTGAATCTAAGGGATGAATCTTATCATCGACCAGTCACCTGCAAAGTTAATCGGGCCTCCTGCCACCACGTGGAATCGCGCAATTCCGCCAGTTCTCGTGGTGCCGCCGCTCGGTGTACAGGCCGACACGCCTCGTTCCCGCGATTTCCCGCGAGTTGGCTGTGTGGAATAGCCTGTGGAAAAATCAGTGGACGAAAGCGCGCCGCATCAGTTCGCGCAGACTGCGCGCTCGTCCGGCCACGTCCGGGCCAGCTGATGGCCCGAGCAGCGCCGCATCGGCCACGATCAGAACGAAACCCTTGCCGATATGGCAGGCCGCGATCAGTCCGGCCTGCTCGATCCGGCAGTCGCGTGGTCCGCCTGGCAGCGGAGCGAGTTCACCGGGAGCCTCCACCGGAAACGGCGTTCCCGCACTTTCCCGCCCCTCCCCCAGCGCAAGGCCCCAATGCGCAAGGATCGGCCCCACCAGCACCGTATCAGCAGGGCGGCGCGGATCGCCCAGCGCAAAGTGGCTCTCGCTGGTGAGCAAGGGGTCGGCAAACAACAGCAAGTGCCCCCCGCCTCGCACCCAGCCATCCAGCGCGACGTTTTCGGCAGGCTCGAGCGGTCGCGGCTGCGCGATCACGAGATCGCCAAGGCCTTGCGGATGCAGCAGCGTATCGAGCGCGACGAGGCGGTGCCCCTCCTCCAGCACCGCCTTCGCCCAGTGCGGCTTGGCGGGCGCATCGAGTTGTGCGGATACGCCGTCAGCCTCGCTCCACAGGATCGGCAGGCTGGTGAAGAGACCAAGCGCAGGTGCCGGCGCGGGGCGTGCGCAAGCGGCCAGCGCGAGTACGCCAGCAAGAATGCAGAAGATCGTGCGGTTGCGGATCAGTTGTCAGAGGACGCAGGCGGCGCCTGATGGGCAGGCTTGACCGCGCTTCCCACCGGTAGTTCCGGCGCGACACCCATGTCGACCAGCGGGTCGTTGGCGGTGCTCGGGCTGGCGCTCGGGCTGACGGCAGCAGCGGGCGTGCCGCCGGTGGTTCGGTCGACCAGTTTCGCCCGGTCCATGATCACATTGGCGAGGCTGACGATCAGCAGCATCCCGGCAAGGCCGAACAGCCCGATCTGCAACCGGTGCACCGCCTGCGCGCGCAGCTCGCGCGGGCCGGGATGCTGTGGCTGCAGCGCGGCGAGGCGCGCCGCGTCCGCAGCCGCGTCTCCGGCAGGCGCGGCCGCTTCCGGCGAACGATCAGGAATGAGGCCGAACAGTGCCATCCCTGCGATAGTACGCGCTTATGCGAGCCAAGGGAAGACCGGCAGGCCCTTCGCCCGCAGCCACTCGGGATTGTAGAGCGAGGAAAGGTAGCGGAAGCCGGTGTCGCACAGGATCGTCGCGATCCGCTTGCCCCCCTTGCCATCTGCCCCGAGTTGCTTGCCCAGCGCCACCGCGCCCGCAACGTTGATGCCGCTCGACAGGCCGAGGCACAGGCCCTCCTCCTCCAGCAGGCGGCGCACCCATTCGAGGCCTTCCTCGTCCGAGATGCGGAACTGCGTGTCGATCGGCGCGCCTTCGAGGTTCGCGGTGATGCGGCCCTGCCCGATGCCTTCGGCGACCGACGATCCTTCCGCCTTCAGTTCGCCGTGGGCGAAGTAGTTGTAAAGCGCGGCACCATGCGGGTCGGCGAGGCCAATCGTCACGTTCTCGTCGAACGCCTTGAGCCCGAAGCCGACGCCCGCAATGGTTCCGCCCGTCCCCGCCGCGCAGATGAAGCCATCGACCCGGCCCTCCATCTGGGCCCAGATCTCCGGCGCGGTGCTTTCGATATGCGCGCGGCGGTTGGCGATGTTGTCGAACTGGTTGGCCCAGATCGCGCCTTCGGTCTCCTCGGCAATGCGGCGCGAGGTGTGGACGAAGTGCCCCGGATTGGAAAACGGCGCGGCGGGCACCAGCACGAGCTCAGCCCTGAGCGCGCGCAGCGTGTCCATCTTCTCGCGCGACTGCGTCTCGGGCATCACGATCACGGACTTGTAGCCCAGCGCATTGGCGACGAGCGCAAGGCCGATGCCGGTGTTGCCCGCCGTCCCTTCGACGATAGTGCCGCCGGGCCTAAGCAGGCCCTTCTCCTCCGCATCGCGCACGATCCACAGCGCGGCGCGGTCCTTCACCGAGGCGCCGGGGTTGGCAAACTCGCACTTGCCGTAGATCTCGCACCCGGCCGCCTCGCTCGGCCCCTTGAGGAGGACAAGCGGCGTGTTGCCGATCAGCGAGAGAGTATCGGATTGCAGGGCGGGCGGCTGGACGGTCTGGCTCATGCCCGGTGAGGTAATGCGCCGCCGCGCCCGCCGCAACGGATTTGCGCTTGGGATGGCGCAAGCGCGGGTTTCGCCGCGCGCTTGTCTGGTGAGCATCCATCATCCGTTCGTGTCGAGCCCCTCGACTGGCTCGGGATAAACTTCGGGTCGAAGACCCGAAGTCGAGACACCGGGCGGGGTGTGTGGTGTCTCGACTTCGCTCGACACGAACGGTAGCTGTTGAAGCCGCTATTCCCGCCCGGCCCGGATCGCCCCCGCCGCAGCGAAGGGCGCAATCGCCAGCGCGGCAAGGCTCGAGGCAGCGAGCAGCAGCAGCCCGCCTTCCCCGCCCGGCTGGAGCGAGCCTGCGCCGAAGATCAGCAGCGGCACGGCGAGCGGGATCGCGAGCAAGCCGCCCAGCGCCGCTCCTGCCCGCAGGCCCGCTGTCAGCGCCGCAATGGTCACGCCGATGGCCGCCAGCCCCGGCGTACCCAGCAACAGGCCCACTTCCACCGTCCACAATTGCGCGCCGTCGAGGTTGAGCAGCCCCGCCGCCAATGGCGCCGCCAGCATCAGTGGCACGCCGAAGCTCAGCCAATGTGCGAAAATCCGCAAGGTCAGCACCCCTTCCTCGGCAATCCCGCGCAGCGCCCATTGATCGAAGAACCCGGCTTCGAGATCGGGCTCCACCAGCCGGTCCAGCGGCAGGATCGCGGCGAGCAAGGCCGCCACCCAGATCACCCCTGCGCCGGTCCGCGCCAGCAGCTTGGCATCCGGCCCCACCGCGAAGGGATAGAGCATCGCGACGGCCAGAAAGAACAGCAGCGGCAGCAGCGCCCCGCCCCGACCCGGCGCGCCCATCAGCAGCAGCGTGAGGTCGCGCCGGAAGATGGTCCACAGCGCCCTCACGGCAAATGCTCCAGCAGCGCAAGCTTTTTCAGCTTCTGCAATTGCAGCGGCTGGTGCGATGCGATCACCGCTATGCCGCCCAGTGCGCGGTGCGCCTCGATTGCAGCCTGCGTAGCTGCGCCCCAATGCGTATCCAGACCATTCAAAGGCTCATCCAGCAACCAGATCCGCGCCCCGCTGGCGGCCAGCCGGGCAAGCGCGGCACGCTTGCGCTGGCCGGTGGATAGATAGCGCACCGGCACATCGAGCAAGTCTTCAAGCCCGAAATCGGCACGCGCCTCGCCCGCCTGATCAACGGCGCGCCAGAACGCCAGCGCCTCGCCCAGCGGCCGGTGCGGATCGAGCGCGGGCCGTTCATCCGCCAGCGCCAGCGATCCGTCGATCTCGACATGGCCATTGTAAGGCCGCAGCAGCCCGGCCAGAATGCGCATCAGGCTCGACTTGCCGATGCCGTTGGGCCCGGCAAGCTGCAGCGCATCGCCCTGATGGAGTTCAAAGCTGACGCCCCGGAACAGCAGCCGGTCGCCGCGCCGGCAGGCAAGATCGTAGGCAGCAAGACGGGCAGGTTGCATCATCTGCCGCGATAGGGGAAAGACCCGGACCTGCCAAGGAGACCCTGACGATGGCGATTGCCCAGCTGACCGAAGCCGAACGCACCGCCGCGCTGGCCGCCCTGCCACACTGGGCCTTGCGCGAAGACGGCCTCGCCATCAGGCGCACCTTCCGCTTCGCCGATTTCGCCGAGGCCTTCGCTTTCATGACCCGCGTCGCGATCCTGGCGGAAAAGGCCGATCACCACCCCGAATGGTTCAACGTCTACAATCGCGTCGAGATCACGTTGACCACACACGACGCCGGCGGCCTGAGCCAGCGCGACGTGGCTTTGGCGAGCGCGATCGACGGGTTCGGCGGCTAGCCGAGCGCGCCGCCTCGGCTCCCCACCTGCTTGCGCAGGGCGCCGGGCATCCAGCGCGCGGCGAAGGCGAGCTTCTTCGCGGTCTTGCCGACGAGGGTGTGGACTTTCTCGCCGTGGACGGCAGCCCACGCGCCTTCCGCCACTTCGCTAACGGGGGTGATCTCCAGCCCGGCGGAGGTGACGCGCCCCCGGATATCCTCGTTCGAGGCGCGGTTCGGGGCGTGGTCCAGCAGCGGGGTTTCGATGAAGCCGGGCATCAGGTCACGCACGCGGATGCCGTCTTCCTTCCACTCGCCATCGAGCGATTCGGTGATCGCGCGGACGCCGAACTTGGTTGCGGCATAGATCGAGCCGCCGGGCACGCCGTAGATCCCCGCCGCGCTCGCGGTGCTCAGCAGGCACGAGCCCGGAGCTGAGGCCTTGAGGTAAGGATAGGCCGCCTGCGCGCCGAAGATCACGCCCTTGAGGTTGATATCGAGCGTGCGTTCCACCTCCTCGGGCGAGCAATCGGTGATCTTCCCGCCGAGGGGGATACCCGCGTTGTTGAACACGACATCGATCCTGCCGCCCGCGGCCGCCGCGCAGTCAGCGAGCGCCACGTCCCAGGCCGCCCGGTCGCGCACGTCGAGCTTGTGCTGCGAGGAGTACCCCGCCGGAATCAGCGCAGCGGTGCCCGCCATGCCTTCCTGGTTGATATCGGCGATGCCGACGAACCAGCCGGCCCGCCCGAACCGCTCCGCCACCGCACGCCCGATGCCCGACGCGCCGCCGGTGATGAAAATCGTCTTCTGCGCCACAACCTTACACCCTTTTGCCGCTGCGGCAGGAGCTTACAGCGCCGGATTGTTATAGCAATGCCAGGTGAAGATCGCCGCCGCACCCCGGTGCGGGCGCCAGTCTTCGGCGAGCACGCGGGCTTCCTTTTCGCTCGGGCGCTCCGGCAGGCCGAGCAACTTGCCCATGCCGGCCTGCACCGCCAGATCCCCCGCCGGCCAGATATCGGGGCGGCCTTCCGCAAAGAGCAGGTAGATTTCCGCAGACCAGCGACCGATGCCCTTGATCTTGGTGAGCTGGGCAATGGCGTCCTCGTCGTCGTCGGGCAGCGCGTGGAGATCGAGTTCGCCGGTCACCACCAGCTCGCACAGACTGCGCGCATAGCCCTGCTTCTGGCGCGAAAGGCCGCAGGCGCGCAGGGAATCGAAATCGGCGGCGAGCAGATCATGCGGCGGAATATCGTCGCCCAGCAGTGCCGAAAGCTTGGTCCACACCGATGCGGCGGCAGCGACGCTGACCTGCTGGCCCACAATCGTGCGCAGCAGCGTGGCATAGCCGCGCGGGCGGATGCGCGGCTCGGGATGGCCGACGCGCGCCACCGCCTCGGCAATCAGCGGGTTCTTCTGCCCGACAAAGGTCAGACCTTCGGCAATCTGGCTGGCGGTGAGGCCCATCGGTAACAGCTTTCCTTTTGAGGCCAGGATGCAGTGCAGCACCTTGCCAACGCGCCCCCCACGCGATAGCAGCGCGGGTCAAATGGGGCCAGAGAGCGTTGGCATCCTGAACCTGCCGCGCTCAACAGGAGATCAAGTCGATGCCGAAGCTTGTCGTGGTGAACCGCTCGGGTGAAGAATCCACTGTCGAGGCCGCTGCCGGCCTCTCGGTGATGGAAGCGATCCGCGACAACGGCTTCGACGAACTTCTCGCGCTGTGCGGCGGCTGCTGCTCGTGCGCGACCTGCCACATCTACGTCGACCCCGCCTTCGCCGACAAGCTGCCGAAGATGAGTGAAGACGAGAACGACCTGCTGGAAAGCTCGGACCACCGCAACGACACCTCGCGCCTGTCGTGCCAGGTGCAGCTGACCGCCGATCTCGACGGCCTCAAGGTCACGATCGCTCCCGAAGATTGATGGCCGCGCGCACCGGCGCGCGCGTCCGTTCCAAGGCACAAACGCCCCGGCGCAGCGATGCGTACGGGGCGTTTTGCTGTGCGCGATTCGGGAGCCGAGATGGAGCTTGCCCGGCCTGCAGAATGCAATGCCCGGAGCCTGAACCTTGGCTTAATTCTGGCCTGAAACGGTCACCGTTCGACGCGCAAATCACGCTCTTCGCCGCCCCGATTGTGAATAACAATCCGATGTGACTTTATTGCCGCGTCGCAAAATTGTTATCACAGCGTTATCTCTAAGATACTCCAAAATATACGCAAAACTGTCACACTCCCTCCCTAGCGGGCGCAGCATTCCAAGGCTTTATGAGGGAGTTTAATATGCGCCTTGCTACCCTGCTGCTCGCCACGACGGCGTTTGCGGCCACCCCGGCTCTCGCGGCCCCCGCACCGCAGGCCGCGCCTGAAGCTGCGGCCGCCGATGCCCCCGCGACCGATGGCGGCGACGGCGACGCGATCGTCGTCTACGGCACCGGCAAGACCCGCCAGGTCCAGGAACTCTCGGGCGCGGACCTTGCCATCCAGGCCGCCGGCACCAGCCCGCTGCGCGCCATCGCCAAGCTGCCTTCGGTGAACTTCCAGTCGGCCGATGCTTTTGGCACCTACGAATGGTCGACCCGCATCACGCTGCGCGGCTTCAACCAGAACCAGCTGGGCTTCAACCTCGACGGCATCCCGCTCGGCGACATGTCGTACGGCAACTACAACGGCCTCCACATCAGCCGCGCGATCACCACCGAGAACATCGGCTCGACCGTCGTTTCGCAGGGTTCGGGCTCGATCGACACGCAGTCGACGAATAACCTCGGTGGTACGCTGAACTTCTACTCGATCGATCCCAGGACCGCACTCGGCCTCGACGCCAGCGGCACCTACGGCTCGAACAACACCTGGCGCGGGTTCCTGCGCGGCGGCATCGGCACCGAAAGCGGCGCGCGCGCGTTCGCGTCGGTCGCCTATATCACCACCGACAAGTGGAAGGGTGATGGCAAGCAGCGCCAGCTCAACGTCAACGCCAAGGGCATCCTGCCGCTCGGCAGCGTGACGCTCGACGGCTACTTCAGCTACTCCGACCGCGCCGAGCAGGACTATCAGGACCTCAGCCTCGATCAGATCAAGCGCCTCGGCTACAACTGGGACAACTTCGGCCCCGGCAACTATGCGCTGGCGATCCAGGTGGCCGACATTGCCGCCAACCGCGGCGAAACCGGCACGACCCCGCTCAACCCGGCGGCCGGCACGGTCTACCCCGCCCCGATCAGGACCGCGGACGACGCTTACTATGACGCCTCGGGCCTGCGCCGCGACACGCTGGCGTCGGTCGGCCTGACCGCTCCGATCGCCTCGAACGTCACGGTGAAGCTCAAGACCTACCTCCACAAGAACGAAGGCCAGGGCACCTGGGGTTCGCCTTATGTGAACAGCCCCACCGGCGTGCCGATCGCGCTGCGCACCACCGAATACGACATCAACCGCAAGGGCGTGTTCGGCAGCGTGAACGCCGATCTGGGCTGGAACAACGTGACCGTCGGCGCGTGGTACGAGAACAACGATTTCAACCAGGCGCGCCGGTTCTACGCCTATGCCAGCCGCACCAATCCGGGCCGCGATCACCTGAAGTTCCAGCGCGATCCGTTCTTCACGCAGTGGGACATCGACTTCAACACCAAGACGTTCCAGTACTACGTCGAAGACCAGATCAAGCTGGGAGATGCGACGATCAGCCTCGGCTGGAAGGGCTTCAAGGTGGATAACCACGCGCGGCCGATCGTCGCCGGTGGCCGCACCCAGGGCGACCTTTCAACCAAGGACTGGTTCCAGCCGCATGCGGGCGTGAGCTATCGCTTCACCAGCGAGATCGAGGCCTTCGCCGGCTTTACGCAGGTGACGCGCGCCTTCGCCTCGGCCACCACGGCAGGTCCGTTCTCCTCGAGCCAGGCGGGCTTCGACGCGATCAAGCCCTTCCTCAAGCCGGAGCAGTCGGACACCTATGAGGCCGGTCTGCGCTACAACAGCGGCATCTTCCACGGCGTGCTCGCGGGCTACCTCGTGAACTTCCGCAACCGCCTGCTGGCGATCCCGACCTCGGTCGGCATCGTGGGTGCGGCGAACGCGCTGCAGAACGTCGGCGGCGTGCGTTCGGCGGGTATCGAGGCGAGCGGCGAACTGCGCATCGGCCACGGCTGGTCGGCGCTGGCTTCGTACAGCTACAACGACAACACCTACCGCGACGACGTCGTGATCCGCGCCAACGGCACGGTGACCACGATCCCGACCGCGGGCAAGACCGTGACCGACAGCCCCAAGCACCTTGTGCATGGCGAAGTTTCGTACGATCAGGGCCCGCTCTATGGCCGCGTCGGGGTCAACTACATGTCGAAGCGCTACTTCACCTACACCAACGACCAGTCGGTGCCGGGGCGTGCGCTCGTCGATGCCACCATCGGCTACCGGTTCGATCTGGGGATGCGCAAGCCGGTCGAACTGCAGGTCAATGCGACCAACCTGTTCGACAAGAGCTATGTCGCAACAATTGGGTCAAATGGCTTCGGTAACAGCGGCGACAACCAGACGCTGCTCGCGGGTGCTCCGCGGCAGGTCTTTGCAACTGTGAAGGTAGGTTTCTGACATGATGCGTCGCGCGCTTTCCCTTGCTTTTCTTGCTGCTGTTTCCGGCAGTGCCCTTGCCGGGGAAGCGCGCGCCGCTCCCGTACTGCTGATTTCCATCGACGGGCTGCGGCCCGCCGACGTGATCGAAGCTGAAAAGCGCGGCCTCCAGGTCGCCACGCTGCGTCGCTTCATCGAGGAAGGCGCCTATGCCACTGGCGTTGTCGGCGTGCTGCCATCGGTGACCTATCCCAGCCACACCACGTTGATCACCGGCGCTGCGCCTTCCCAGCACGGCATCGTCAACAACACGACCTACGATCCGCTGCAGATCAACCAGGGCGGCTGGTTCTGGTATGCCGAGGACAACAAGGCCCGCACGCTGTGGGACGCGGCGCACGATGCCGGGCTCACCACCGCCAATGTCCATTGGCCGGTCTCGGTCGCGGCAAAGAATGTGACGTGGAACCTGCCCCAGATCTGGCGCACCGGCCATGAGGACGACCGCAAGCTGGTGAACGCGCTGGCCACCCCGGGTCTGATCGAGGAACTCGAAGGCGAAGCCGGTGTGCCCTATGCCGACGGCAAGTCCGAAGATGTCGACGCAGACTATCTCCGCAGCCGCATCGCCGAAGGCCTGATCATCAGGCACAAGCCCGGTTTCATCACCGTCTACTTCGCCGGGCTGGACCATATCGAGCACGAAAGCGGCCCGGGCTCGCCGCAAGCCAAGCATGCGCTCGAGCGGATCGACGGGTTCGTCAATGATCTGATCGTCTCGGAGCAGCAGGCGCATCCCGATGCGATCATCGCCCTCGTCAGCGATCACGGCTTTGCGCCGGTCGATACCGTGATCAATCTCTACCGCCCGTTCATCGACGCCGGCCTCGTCACGCTGGGCGCCGATGGCAAGATCGCCTCCGCCGATGCAACGCCGTGGGGTTCGGGCGGCTCGTTCGCGATCCGCCTCGCCCGGCCGGACGATGCGGCGCTGAAAGCCAAGGTCAAGGCCGTGCTCGACAAGCTGGCCGCCGATCCCGCCGCAAAATTCGACCGCGTGATCGACGCGCCCGAAATCGCGAGGCGCGGCGGCAATCCCGATGCCAGCTTCTACGTGAACCTCAAGATCGGCGCGGTCGCCGGGCCGTTCGTCAACGGCAGCCTGCCGCTGGCGTTCCCCTCGCCGGTCAAGGGCATGCACGGCTATTTCCCGACAGCGCCCGAAATGCGCTCCACATTCATGATCATGGGCCCGGGCATCCCCAGCGGCCGCAATCTCGGCGAAATCGACATGCGCGCGATCGCCCCCACGCTGGCCAAACTGATGGGCGGCACGCTGCCCGATGCAGACGAGCCGGCGATCACCTTCGGAAAATAAGGCCTACCAGCCCCGGCTGCCGGGTCCGCCCTTGAACGGCCCGGCGACCGCGCTGGTGATCCATCCGCCGTAGAACTCGCCCGGCTGCGGGATCACCGTCTCGCCATCCACGCTGCACCGATCGAACGGCGCGGCGTAGAACGCGACATGGTCCTTGAGCGCGAGGAAGCCGCGGGTCGGGCTGGGATAGCTCCAGCCGACATGGGGCAGGACTTCGCCCGCCACCACCACGTCCCAATAGATCGCCGCGCCCTTCCATTCGCACAGCGAAGAGCCGGACGCGCGGCGCAGCACGCCGGGGGCGATGTCGTCCGGGTGGATGTAGTAACTCGGCGGATGGCTGGTCTCGAGCGTCTGCACCGCGCGGCGGGTATCGGCGATGATCCGGCCCCCATGTTCGATCACGACATGGGCGCTGCAGGGGCGCGCGACGGCGGGGCGGGGATAGTCCCAGGCGCTTTCCTGTCCCGGAAGGACCGGATCAGGTTTGGGCCACATGAAGTCTGTTCCTGCGCACGTTCCTATCCCCGTTCGTGTCGAGCCCCTCGCCATTGCTCGGGATAAACTTCCGGCCTGAAGGCCGGAAGTCGAGACACCAAACCCAGCGCCCGGTGTCTCGACTTCGCTCGACACGAACGGGCAAGCGGGATGGAAATTCAAGCTGCCCTTAGAGCCGCAGGCCCGCCGTCTCGGGCAGGCCGCTCATCAGGTTGAGGCTCTGCACCGCAGCCCCGCTCGCGCCCTTGCCGAGATTGTCGAGCAGGGCAACGAGGCGGGCCTGCGTGCCGTCCTTGCTGCCGAACACGTAGAGGTCGAGCCCGTCGCGCGGGGCATCGGAGCGGCGGAGCAGGAGTTCATCGGGCACGCCATCGAGCACGCGCACCAGCGGGCTAGCAGCGTAGAAAGCCTTGAGGGCATCGCGCAGCGCATCGGGCGCAGCCGCGCCGGGGATCGCGGCAAGCGGCACCGGCACTTCGACGACCATGCCCCGGTGCGCCGGGACCACGGCGGGCGCGAAGATCGGTGCATGCTTGAGGCCCGCATGGCCCTGCATTTCGGCGACATGCTTGTGGCCGAGGGCGAGGCCATAGGCGCGGAAGGCGATGTCCGCATCGTCTTCGAAGCGGGCGATCAGCGCCTTGCCGCCGCCCGAATAGCCGGAGACGGCGTTGACCGTGTAGGGCCAGTCCGCCGGGAGCAGGCCAGCGCGCAGCAGCGGCACGAGCAGGCCGAGGAAGCCGGTGGGATAGCAGCCGGGATTGGAAACGCGCCTGGCATTCGCCACGGCATCGCGGCCGACGAGTTCGGGGAAGCCGTATGTCCAGCCGGTGGCGACCCGGTGCGCGGTCGAGGCATCGATCACGCGGGTGCGGTCATTGGCGATCAGCGAGACGGCCTCGCGCGCGGCATCGTCGGGCAGGCAGAGGATCGCGACATCGGCGGCGTTGAGCGCATCGGCGCGGGCCTTGGCGTCCTTGCGCTGGGCATCGTCGAGCGCGATCAGGCTGAACTCGCTGCGGCCCGCCAGCCGGTCGGCTATCTCGAGGCCGGTGGTGCCCGCAGCGCCATCGATGAAAACCTGCGTGGTCATGGCTCCAGCGCCGTCAGCGGGAGATAACCGACAAGGCCGTCCTCGCCCTGCTGGCCCCAGCCCCAGCCGCCCGCCTGGTCGAGCAGGTTGAAAGTCTCGCCCGCCGCCAACGTGCCGATGACTTCGGCGTCCTCGCGGCCCGCCGTGCGCAGCGTCGCCCCGGCGGCGCCGACCGTCTTGGGCATCGGCACGGCATAGTGCGAGACGAAGACCTGCCCGGCATAGCGGATATGCGCGACATCGCCGCGCACCGCGCGGGTGTGCGCATGGCTGTCGACCTTGGGCGCGGGGCCCTTCAGCGAATGCGATGTCGTCAGGCTTGGCAGGATCAGATCGGTCACGTCAGGCTTTCCGGCAAACAGGAAAGCGCGCCGCTTAGAGGCATCCGGCGCAGTGTTCAAGGCGCGGAAGCCTTGCCGAAACGGGACTGGATCAGGCCCCAAGATGCCCGCAGCCCCAGCGCCTCCCCGCCCTTGGGGCGTCCGGGCTTGGCGGCGGGGCGCCAGGCGAAGGTATCGAAGTGTGCCCAATCAACACCTTCCGCCACGAACCGGTCGAGAAACAGCGCCGCGACGGTCGCACCGGCAAAGCCGCCGGAGGGACTGTTCTGCAGGTCCGCGACATCGGATTTGAGCATTTCGCGGTAGCCATCGTGGAGCGGCAGGCGCCAGCAGGGGTCATCGCGCTCCAGCCCGGCGGCGAGGAGGCCGTTTGCGGTTTCGTCGGTGCGGGCAAACATCGCGGGCAGATCCGGACCCAGCGCGACGCGGGCGGCGCCGGTGAGGGTGGCGAAATCGATCATCAGATCGGGCTTTATCTCGCAGGCGCGGGTAAGCGCATCACCGAGCACGAGCCGCCCTTCGGCATCGGTGTTGGTGATCTCCACCGACAGGCCGGCGCGCGAGCGCAGCACGTCGCCGGGGCGGAAGGCATTGCCGGATACGGCATTCTCGACCGCCGGGATCAACAGGTGCAGGCGCACCGGCAGGCCCGCGCCCATCACCAGCCCCGCGAGCGCCAAGGCATGCGCCGCGCCGCCCATATCCTTCTTCATCAACGCCATCGCCGAGCTTGGCTTCATGTCGAGCCCGCCGGAATCGAAACAGACCCCCTTGCCGACGATGGCGAGACGCGGGTGTGCAGGATCGCCCCATTCCAGCTCGATCAGCCGGGGCGCATGGCTGCGCGCGGCAGCGCGGCCGACGGCGTGGATCATCGGATAATCGCGCTCCAGCGCATCGCCCGAGATGACGTGGATCACGCCGTGGTGCGCCTTGGCCAGCGCGCGCGCTTCGGCCTCAAGCTGCGCGGGGCCCATGTCCTCCGCCGGGGTGTTGACCAGATCGCGCACGCGGATCACCGCTTCGGCTTCGGCATAGGCCGCGTTCATCGCGCCGAGCGCATGGGTCAGCAGCAGGCGGGCGCCCTTGTCGGAAGGATCGCTGCGATAGCGATCGAAGCGGTACTGCGCGAGCCGCCAGCCGATCAGCGCGGGGCCTTCCGCGCCGGGATTGGCCAGCCGGTAGGTGCCAGCCGGGAGCCTGTCAGCCAAGGGCGCAAGGCACCAGCTGGAAAGTTTCACCGGATCAGCGACGCCTGCCACCGCGAACCAGCCCTCGCCCGCGCCCGCTGCATCGGGGACGATGGCGGTCTCCCCCGCCCCGCCCTCGAAGCCTTGTCCTGCCAGAACCGCGCGCTGCGCCGCGGTCAGGCCGGAGAGCCATGCAGGCAGGCCGGCCTTGTCGGTCAGGTGGAGCGGAATGGCCTTCTGGCCGCGATCGGGCTGGATCAGTGCATCGAGCTGGTTCATCGTGGCCGCGAGTGTTGCCGCAGCTTGACGGCGAGTGCGAGAGGAAATTGCACCGCGCGGCATGCCCTTGTGGCGCCGTGACCTCGCAATTCGGGCGCAAAGGCGCTACATGGCCTTGCATGACCGACTATGTGATCGCCGACGAGACCGATGTGATGCCGCGTGACGGCACGATCAAGCTGCATGGGCCTGCGGGCTTTGAAGGCATGCGCAAGGCCGGGCGCCTTGCCGCCGAGATCCTCGACGCGCTCGCGCCTATGGTGCAGCCGGGTGTCTCGACCGCCGCGCTCGACGACGTGGTGCGGCAGATGACGCTCGATGGCGGCGCCATTCCCGCGACGCTGGGCTACCGCGGCTATACCCATTCGTGCTGCATCTCGATCAACCACGTGGTGTGCCACGGCATCCCATCGGAAAGCCGGATCCTGCGCGATGGCGATATCGTCAATATCGACGTGACCCCGCTGCTCGATGGCTGGCACGGCGATTCCAGCCGGATGTACCTCGTTGGCGACGTGGCGCTGAAGGCGCGGCGGCTGGTCGATGTGACGTACGAATGCCTTATGATCGGGATCGAGCAGGTGAAGCCGGGCGCGCGGCTTGGCGATATCGGCGCGGCGATCCAGGCCCATGCCGAGCGGCACCGCTACGGCGTGGTGCGCGAATTCTGCGGACATGGCCTTGGCCGCCTGTTCCACGATGCGCCCGAAGTGATCCACGCCGCGCACCGTGGCACCGGGCCGGAACTGCGCCCCGGCATGTTCTTCACCATCGAGCCGATGATCAACCTCGGCAAGGCGGGGGTGAAGCTGCTCGACGACGGCTGGACGGCGGTGACGCGCGACCGTTCGCTGTCCGCGCAGTTCGAGCATTCGATCGGCGTGACCGAAACGGGCTGCGAGATTTTCACGCTGAGCCCGAAGGGCCTGCACCAGCCGCCTTACGGTGGTTGAGGGGGGTAAGAACCCCTCCGACCCGCCTTGCGGCGGGCCACCTCCCCATTTGTCCCTGCGGGAAAAATGGAGAGGACCAACTTTCTTCCCTCCCCATTTTTGCGAAGCACAAATGGGGAGGTGGCCCGCGCAGCGAGACGGAGGGGTAATTCCTGTCTCTGCCTAAATTTCAGGCAGCGTTTGCGCAAATCTTGTGCACCAATCCGTCCAAGCCGCGCAACTTGCGCAATGCGAGCAGCCGCGCAGGGCTTGCATTCTTGCCGGAGTGGCCGTTTTCCGGCTTCCGCACGCCCCGTTCCTGTCCTAGTGATGGACGGTACCCGCGTGGCACGATTCTTGGATAGCTGATCCGGTATCGGGCTCCGTACGAATACCAACACCGCCGGTCAGGGCCGCAGGGCCTGCGAACCGGTCTGCCTGCAGGGATTGATCGAGTGAAAAAGGTCGAAGCGATCATCAAGCCCTTCAAGCTGGACGAGGTGAAGGAAGCGCTCCACGAAATCGGCGTTTCCGGCATCACCGTCACCGAAGCCAAGGGCTTCGGCCGGCAGAAGGGCCATACCGAACTCTATCGCGGCGCCGAATATGTCGTCGATTTCCTGCCCAAGGTGAAACTCGAAGTCGTCGTGACAGATGCGTTGGTCGACCGCGTGGTCGAGGCGATCGCGACCGCGGCGCAGACGGGGCGCATCGGCGACGGCAAGATCTTCGTGTTCGCGGTGGAAAGCGCGCTGCGTATCCGCACCGGCGAGCGGGACAACGACGCAATCTAGGGACGCGATCGAGTATCGGAATTTGAACCGGAGGGCGCCGCGGGCCGGCGGCTTCTCCAGACCCCACCACTGAGCGCTTCGGCAGGGGCCGGGGCCAGTTAAAGGACCAGCGATGGCTACTGCAAAGGACATTCTCGCCCGCATCAAGGACGAGGAAATCGAATGGGTTGATCTGCGTTTCACCGACCCCAAGGGCAAGTGGCAGCACCTCACGATGGTTTCGTCGGTGCTCGGCGAGGATGAACTCGAAGACGGCCTGATGTTCGACGGCTCCTCGATCGAGGGCTGGAAGGCCATCAACGAGTCCGACATGATCCTCAAGCCCGACCTCAATGCGGTCTACGTCGATCCGTTCTCGGCGACCCCGATGATGATCATCTGCTGCGACATCGTCGAGCCCTCGACCGGTGAACTCTACGCCCGCGATCCGCGCTCGACCGCCAAGCGCGCCGAAGCCTTCGTCAAGGCGAGCGGCGTGGGCGACACCGTCTATGTCGGCCCCGAAGCCGAATTCTTCATCTTCGACGACGTGCGCTTCTACGACGGCTACGACGGCAACGGCTTCAAGATCGACGACATCGAGCTGCCGACCAATTCCAACAAGGAATACGAAGCCGGCAACCTCGCCCACCGTCCGCGCGCCAAGGGCGGCTACTTCCCGGTCGCGCCGGTCGACAGCTGCGTCGACATCCGCGCCGAGATGGTCCGCACGATGATCGACATGGGCCTGCCCTGCGACAAGCACCACCACGAAGTGGCCTCGGCCCAGCATGAACTCGGCCTCACTTTCGGCACGCTCGTCCAGACCGCCGACCGCATGCAGGTCTACAAGTACGTCGTGCACCAGGTCGCGCAGGCCTATGGCAAGACCGCCACGTTCATGCCCAAGCCGATCAAGACCGACAACGGCAGCGGCATGCACACCCACATGTCGATCTGGGATGCGGGCAAGCCGCTCTTCGCGGGCAACGGCTATGCCGGCCTGTCGGACATGTGCCTCTACTTCATCGGCGGCGTGATCAAGCACGCGAAGGCGCTCAACGCCTTCACCAACCCGACCACCAACAGCTACAAGCGGCTGGTGCCGGGCTACGAAGCCCCCGTGCTGCTCGCCTACTCGGCGCGCAACCGTTCGGCCTCGTGCCGCATCCCCTACGGTTCGGGCGCCAAGGCAAAGCGCGTGGAATTCCGCTTCCCCGACGCGATGGCCAACCCCTACCTGTGCTACTCGGCGCTGCTCATGGCCGGCCTCGACGGGATCAAGAACAAGATCCACCCGGGCGAAGCCATGGACAAGAACCTCTACGATCTGCCGCCGGCCGAACTCGCCGAAGTGCCGACCGTCTGCGGTTCGCTGCGCGAGGCGCTTGACGCACTGGTCGCCGACCACGACTTCCTCCTCCAGGGCGGCGTGTTCACCAAGGACCAGATCGAAGCCTATATCGAACTCAAGTGGCCCGAAGTGATGCGCTGGGAAACCACGCCGTCGGCGGTCGAGTTCGACATGTACTACAGCGCCTGATCTTTCAGCGCTGGATCAGAAAAGGGCGTCCGGGAGACCGGGCGCCTTTTTCTTTGCGCCGGGGGAGGAAGGGTGCTCCGGCGGGCAAGGGCCATTGCCCTTGCATCCCGGAAGATTGGCGGCGGTTGTGGTGGGAACGTGCCATCAGGGAGTTACCACGAACCGGCCTCCGATGAACGACCTCAACACCGGCTTGGAGGATTTAGCGCCGCTGTCGGCTTCGTATGTACGGATTGCCGAACGTCCCGCGCCGTCCGTCAGGAAGTCAGGCCTGCCGCGACTTGAGAGTTCTGCTACTTTGCGAACGCCTGCATCGTTCAACTGCCAAACACGTACCCGATAAGCAGAGCCACCGCTCCACAACGAAAAGACAAGGTCGTCTTGATCTCGACTAAACAGCCCCATAGGGACATCATCGATAGGTTTGCTGAAGTCGATCGGCTGGACGCATGCGGACACGCATTTGATGCGAATGTCGTAGCCGGTGCTTGCGCTTTGTTCGACCGCTACTGAAAAGGTTGAGCGCTCGCCATTAATCAGCAGGGAAGCGACGGGCGGGACGGTGCTCGCCAAGAGTGCAGGGACAGCTATCAACAGGTAACGCATGTCTCATCATACCTAGAAAGTGCACGTCCGCTACTGGGCGGAAGCAGCCGAAATCGCCACAGCTGACACCGAAGACCTTCGTCACCCCCGCGAAGGCGGGGGTCCAGGGCGGCGGACGCCGGGTTTGCGGCTCTGGATTCCCGCCTTCGCGGGAATGACGAGGGTGGGTGAGAGCGGGATTGAGGAGGGTTGTGATCGGACTTTGCTTGGGGGCACCTTTACCGGTTGGCGGCGCGCACCCCCACCCGGCCTCCCCCGAGCGGGGGAGGGGAAGAAGGAGCGGGGTTGTTGGATTTGGCGGCGCGGCGCTGCAGGGCTCGGGCAGTGGAGGGGTGATCGCGCGACCGGTGCGGCGCCTGCACTGGCGCTGCGGGGAGGGCGTCGT
>NZ_LJHZ01000004.1:0-24163 GCF_001296055.1 Novosphingobium sp. AAP93 | reverse complement strand
CCCGCCTGCGGCGGGCCACCTCCCCATTTGTCCCTGCGGGAAAAATGGGGAGGACTTCTTTCCTCTCCATTTTTGCGAAGCACAAATGGGGAGGTGGCCTGCCGCAGGCAGGTCGGAGGGGTTCTTCCTCTCTCTTTTCCCCCATGATCCACAGGCCGAAACCTTGCGCGGCGTCTCCGATTGCGCAAACCCTTGGGTCATGCTCCCGGCGATCTTCGGCCTCTCGGGCCTCACTCTCAGCGATGACGAGCGCGCCTTCTTCCGCGATTGCGATCCGGCCGGCTACATCCTGTTCGGTCGCAACGTGGAAAGCCGCGCGCAGCTCCGCGCGCTGACAGATGAACTGCGCGCGCTCCACGGGCGGACACGCACCTTCATCTGCATCGATCAGGAAGGCGGCCGCGTTGCGCGGATGAAGCCGCCGGTCTGGGCCGCCTATCCCCCCGGCGCGGCATTCGACAAGCTCTACGACATCGCCCCGATCAGCGCGATCGAAGCCGCGCGCGCCCATGCCGAGGCGCTGGGGCTTGATCTCGCCGAGGCCGGGATCAGCGTCGATTGCCTGCCGCTGCTCGATGTCCGGCAGGAAGGTGCGCACGACGTGATCGGCGACCGCGCGCTGGGCCACGAGCCGCTCCGCGTTGCCGCACTGGGCCGCGCCATGCTCGAAGGATTGGGCCGTGCAGGCGTCGCAGGCGTCATCAAGCACATGCCCGGCCATGGCCGCGCGGGGGTGGACAGCCACAAGGAACTGCCCACCGTCACCGCCAGCGATGCCGAGCTTGAAACCGATATCGCGCCCTTCCGCAGCCTCAACGGCAGCCTCATCGGCATGACCGGCCATGTCCGCTACACGGCGTGGGATGCGGACAACCCGGCAACGCTCTCCGCCACCGTCATCCGCGATGTGATCCGCACCCGCATCGGCTTCGATGGCCTGCTGCTGACCGACGATCTCGACATGCAGGCGCTCGGCGGTGCGGTGCCCGACCGGGCCGCGCGCGCGCTGGCGGCGGGCTGCGATATCGCGCTCAACTGCTGGGCGAAGATGGACGACATGGTCGGCATAGCCAAGGCGCTCGCGCCGATGTCCGAAGCCACTGCCGCCCGGCTCGACCGCGCGCTCGCCGCGACCGGCGATTTCAGCGCCCCGGTGGACCACGCCCGTCAGGCTGAACGCACCGCCACGCGCGACCGGCTGCTGGCCCTCGCCGCATGATGGAAGAAGCCGCCCTCGCACCGCTCGAGGCGGACGATTGGGACGAGGCAGCGCTCGATGTGCCCCCCGAAGCGCGCGCCGACGAGACGGACACGCTGACTCTCGCCATCGACGGCTGGGAAGGCCCGCTCCATCTCCTGCTCGATCTCGCGCGGCGGCAGAAGGTCGATCTCAGGAAGATCTCGATCCTCGCGCTGGTCGACCAGTACCTCGAATTCGTCGAGCGTGCGGGGGCGCAGCGGCTGGAACTCGCGGCGGACTACCTTGTCATGGCCGCGTGGCTGGCGTGGCTGAAATCGCTGCTCCTGCTCCCGCGCGATCCCGAAGTGCAGCCGAGCCCCGAGGAACTGGCGCTCCGTCTGCAGCTGCGCCTCCAGCGTCTCGGCGCGATGCGCGAGGCCGGCGCCCGTCTCATGGCGCGCGACCGCCTGGGCCGCGACGTGTTCCTGCGCGGCGCAGCGGAGGGACTGCGGATTGACCGGCAAGTGCGCTGGCACTGCGATCTCTTTACGCTGATGCAGGCCTATGGCCACGTCCAGCACCGCAATCGCCCGGTGGTCCACATGGTCCGCGCGCGCCCGGTGATGACGCTCGAGGCCGCCATCGCCCGCGTCGAGGCGCTGCTCGGCGTCGCCATCGACTGGACCGCGCTCACCAGCTTCCTGCCCCAGCACGAACCGGACGCCGACCCGCGCCTCGCCCGCTCGGCGCTCGCCTCCAGCTTCGTCGCCGCACTCGAACTTGCCAAGCAAGGCAAGGTCGAACTCGCGCAGGAAGCCACGTTCGCCCCCCTCATGCTCCGCCGGTGCGCTCGGTGACTTTGGCGATGAACGAGGTCGAGCGCGCGGTCGAGGCGGCGCTGTTCGCTGCCGAAGCGCCGATGACGGCCGAGGAACTGTCGCGCCATCTCGGCGGCGCGGACCTGGGCGACGCACTGGAAGTCCTTGCCACGCACTATGCCGGGCGCGGCGTGGAACTCGTGCAGCGCGGCGACCGCTGGCATTTCCAGACTGCGCCCGATCTCGCCCACCTCTTGCGGCGCGAGCGCGAAGACGTGCGCCGCCTCTCCCGCGCCGCCACCGAGGCGCTTGCCATCATCGCCTATCACGAACCCGTCAGCCGCGCCGAGATCGAGGCGATCCGCGGCGTGCAGACTGCCAAGGGCACCTTGGACGTGTTGATGGAAGCGGGCTGGATCAAGGTTGCCGGCCGCCGCGAAGGGCCGGGCCGCCCGACGATCTATGCCACAACGCCCGCATTCCTCGCCCATTTCGGCCTCGAATCGCGGCGCGATCTGCCGGGGATCGAGGAATTGCGCGCCGCCGGGCTGCTCGACCCGGTCGAGGCGGTGTTCGCCGGTGAACCGGACGAAGAACCCGACGGACCGACCGATAGTGCATCGGAACTTGACGAATCTGCGTGAGGTTGCTGGCAGTTTCGCCAAACATGTCCTATCTGAAGGGGCATAAAGGAGAATTCCCATGGGCGGTCTGTCCCTTCCGCATCTGATCATTCTGGCGCTGGTGGTCCTCATCCTGTTCGGTCGCGGCCGGATTTCCGAGATGATGGGCGATTTCGGCAAGGGTATCAAAAGCTTCAAGCAGGGCATGAGCGAGGGCACCGATACGCCGCTCGTCCAGCCCCCGGCGCAGATCCCGCCGCAGCCTGCAGCCCCGGCACAGCCTGCCGTGCAGCCTGAGCAGACCGGCTCCGGCCCCGCTGCCTGACCTCCTGACACCTCAGGCCTGATCCGATGTTCGGCATTGCGCCAGACGAGATGCTGCTCGTCGTGATCGTGGCGATCATCGTCATCGGTCCCAAGGACCTGCCGCTCGCGCTGCGCACGGCAGGCCGCTGGATCGGCAAGATCCGCCGCGTGTCCGGCCACTTCCGCGCCGGCATCGAAACCATGATCCGCGAGGCGGAAATGGAGGAGATGGAGCGCAAGTGGAAGGAACAGAACGCGGCGATCATGGCGGCTCATCCGGCGCCTGACCCCGCCGCAGGCCAGACCGTCGAAGCCGCGACCGACCAGAACGATCCGCCGCCGCTCATGACCCCGCTGCCTGCCCCGATCGATCCCGAAGTCGCCGCCGTCGCACCCACGGAGCCGGTGGGCGAGATGCTTCCCATCAGCCAGCGGCCCGAGCGTGCGCGCGGCCCGGCGGAGGGCGCGGCATGATGGTCAGCGATATCGACGAGACGCAGGCCCCGCTGCTCGACCACTTGCTCGAGCTGCGCACCCGCCTGCTGCGCTGCGTCTATGCGCTCGCGATTGCTTTCGTCGGCTGCTTCTACTTCGCCAACCAGATCCTCGCCATTCTGGTGCAGCCGCTCGCCCACGCGTTCCCGGCGGGGCAGGGCAAGCTGATCTACACAAAGCTCTATTCGGCCTTCTTCGTCGATCTCAAGGTCTCGCTGTTCGCCGCCTTTCTGGTCAGCTTCCCGATCATCGCCAACCAGCTCTGGGCCTTCATCGCGCCCGGGCTCTACGCGCGCGAGAAGAAGGCGTTCCTGCCCTTCCTGATCGCCACGCCGATCCTGTTCTCGATGGGCGCGAGCCTCGCCTACTTCGTGGTGATGCCCACCGCCTTCCGCTGGTTCATCGGCTTCCAGGGCGACAAGGGCGGGCTGCAACTCGAAGCGCTGCCGGGGATCGAGGAGTACCTCAATCTCGTCATGCAGTTCATCTTTGCGTTCGGCATCAGCTTCCTGCTGCCGGTCCTGCTGATGCTGCTCAACCGCGCCGGCATCGTCACCCGCGCGCAGCTCGTGGCGGCGCGGCGCTATGTCATCGTCGGCATCACCGCGCTTGCAGCCGTGATCACCCCGCCGGACGTGCTGAGCCAGCTGATGCTCGCGATCCCGCTGATGATCCTCTTCGAAGGCACGCTGATCGTCATGCGCTTTGCCGAAAAGAAGGACGCCGAGGAAAAGGCCAAGGCGGAAGCGGCCGGCGCCTGAACCTTCAGTACCGCGTCACTCCGAAGCCATGGCGCGGGAAATGTACGTTGACCGCACCGGTCAGCGCATGTTCGCGGCGGATCACGATGGAATTGGTGTCGCAGCGCAGCAGAGTCCCGTGGCTCGGCATCACGCCATAGTCGACCGGCGCGACGTTGACTTCGGTGCCGGGTGCCAGGCCGGGCAAGTCGCTCGCTTGTTCCACCGGCAGCGGCTCGGCTGCATGGGCGATGGCTAGCGCATCGTCGGCGGTAATGGCCTCGCCTGCATGCTCCCCGAACGCACCCATCCGTTCCATCCACGCACTGACATGGGAGCGCGCGGCCAACTGGTCGGCCATCCCGCCGCCGGCATGAATGAACCACAGCATGTGGTAGACCGAGAAGTCGGCCACGCTCCAGTCCGCGCCGAACAGATAGGGCCGGCCATCGCCGAGCTGGGTCTCCATCTCGGCAAGAAACCGCGCATAGCGCGCGCGGGCCTCATCGGCCGCCGGACGGCGCACTTGCGCACCAGCCGCGAAGTTCGCGCGGTCTTCGGCAAAGGCCTGCGCGGTGGCGGGATCGGTGAAGAATGCTCCCATGTTCTCCGGCAGGAAGCGCAAGGTCACAGCGGCCCAGAACAGCTCGGTATCGACCCAGCGCGCCAGCGTCTGCGCCGCGAGCATCTGCCCCCCCGGATAGAGCGTCGGGCCAGTACCCAGATCATCCAGATACTCGGCAATCAGCGCCGTGTCGCAATAGATATCCGCGCCGACCTGCAGCACCGGAATGCGGCGGTAACCGCCGGTCAGCGCAATCGTCGCCGGGCGCGGCATGACCATTGAGACTTGAAGCGAGCGCCATGCCAGCCGCTTTGCGCCGAAGATCGCGCGCACTTTCTCCGAGAATGGCGATTCCGGGTAGTGGTGCAGGATCAGTTCGGCCATCGCACCCCTCGCTACTTCTTCACCGGTTCCGCCCCCGCCGCGCCGCCTTCGGGCTTCGCCGCATCCCACACCTTGCCGCCGCCGACCCAGGTCTCGAGCACCTTGGTCTTGCGGATCGCCTCCGGGGTGGCGGTCATCGGGTCGGTATCGACGAAGATGAAATCGGCGCGCTCACCCGGAGCCAGCCGGCCGAAGCGCTTCTCGGCAAAGCCCGCATAGGCGGCGTCGGCGGTATAGCCCGCCAGCGCCGTCTCGCGGCTCACGCGTTCCTGCGCCTGCCAGCCGCCCGCGGGCTGGCCATTCTCGTCGATCCGGCTGATCGCGGCGGCAAAGCCGGTCCACGGGTCGGGCAGTTCGACCGGCGTGTCCGAGCCGAACGCCAGCACCGCGCCATGCGCCTTGGCCGAAGCCCAGGCATAGGCGCCCGAAAGCCGCTCCGGCCCGAGCCGCGCTTCGGCCATCAGGCGGTCCGAGGTCTGGTGGACAGGCTGCA
Source organism: Novosphingobium sp. AAP93 (assembly GCF_001296055.1). Lineage (NCBI taxonomy): Bacteria > Pseudomonadati > Pseudomonadota > Alphaproteobacteria > Sphingomonadales > Sphingomonadaceae > Novosphingobium > Novosphingobium sp. AAP93. The sequence continues at coordinate 18,559 of NZ_LJHZ01000004.1, read as the reverse complement.
TCGAAGCGATCAGCCCGACCGACTTCGCCACCCGCTCGGCAATCGGCCAATCGGCGGGATCGATCACTTGCGCATGCTCGATCCGCCAGCGCCGGTCGCCCTTGTAGGTGGCGGAAAGGTCCTCCATCGCGCCCAGCAGCACCGCGTTCGCTTCGTCGCCGATGGCGTGGACGGCGATCTGGTAGTTGTCCATCGCCGCGCGGCTCATCAGGTTGCCAAGCTGGGTCTGCGTCAGCCGCGGCAGCCCGCGCGTATCGGGCTTGTCGTGATAGGGCGCCTTGAGCCACGCCCCGCGCGAACCCAGCGCGCCGTCCATGTAGAGCTTCACGCCATTGAGCCGCAGCCGGTCGGCATAGAGCCAGGGGGAGGGGCCGGGGCCGCCGATCTGGATCGTGCTGTCGATCCCGGCGCCATAGGCCATGATCCGCACGTAGAGCGTGTTGGCATCGCCCGCGCGGCGGAAGGTTTGCCAGTCGGCCATTTCGGTGCCCATGTCGGCCACCGCGGTCAGGCCGCGCCGGTAGAAATCGCGCTGGGCGAGGGCTAAGGCGGCGTCATAGTCGCGCGGCGTCGGCGGCGGCACTTTCGCGGCGACGATATTCGAGGCGTTGTCGACCAGCACGCCCGCCGGGCTGCCATCGGCCAGCCGGATGATCTCGCCGCCCGAAGGCGCCTGCGTCGCCGCCGTCACCCCGCCTGCCTTCAAGGCCGCGCTGTTGCCCCACCCGGCATGCCCATCCGCGCGTTCCAGCCACACGGGCCGGTCGGCCACCACGCTGTCGAGCTCGTCGGCCGTCGGGAACCGCCCCAGCTTCCAGCGCTCCTGGTTCCACCCGCGCCCGATCAGCCACGGCCGGTCCGGATGCGCCTTGGCATAGGCGGCGATCTTCTCGAGCGCTTCGGCAAGGCTGTTCGTTTCCGAAAGATCGAGCGTCAGCGCGGCAAAGCCGGTGCTCATCACGTGGACATGCGCGTCGATCAGGCCGGGCAGCAGCAGGCGACCCTTGCCGTCGATGCGGTACTGGAAGCCCTTCTTCGGGGTCTTCTCGCCTTCGTGGATCAGCGTCTTGATCACCCCGGCATCATCGAACACCAGGGCCTTGAACCGCTCGACATGGCCGTCCGCGCCGATGGTCTGGCCCTGCACATTGTCGACGAGGGTGTCGGCATGGGCCGGGACGGCGAGGGTTGCCGCGAGCGCGGCGAGGCCGAACCGCACCATCACCCGTTCCCCCGCCGCGGCAGCCGCCGGATCAGCGCGCTCGTATCTTGCCGCCCGCCGCCCAGCGCCTGCACGTCGGCATAGAACTGGTCGATCAGCGCCGTGGTCGGCACGCTCGCCCCCACGCTGCGCGCTTCCTCGATGGCGAGGCCGAGGTCCTTGCGCATCCAGTCGACCGCGAAGCCGAAGTCGAATTCGTCCTTCGCCATCGTGTGCCAGCGGTTGTCCATCTGCCACGATTGCGCCGCGCCGCCCGAGATCGCCTCGAACACCTTGTCGAGATCGAGCCGCGCCGCCTGCGCAAAGCGGATCGCCTCGGACAAGCCCGCGATGGCGCCCGCGATGCACATCTGGTTGGCCATCTTCGCGGTCTGCCCGGCGCCCGGCTTGCCGACATGCGTCACCCGTTTGGCATAGGCCGCGAGCACCGGCCGCGCCGCGTCGACCGCCTTCCCGCTGCCGCCGCACATGATCGAAAGCGTCCCCGCTTCCGCGCCCGATTGCCCGCCGGTTACCGGCGCATCGACGCAGAGCAGTTCCTTGTCGCGCCCCTCGACCGCGATCTGGCGGGCAATCCGCGCCGAAACGGTGGTATGGTCGATGAACAGTGCGCCCCGGCGCAAGGTGCTGAAAACGCCGGTGGGGCTCAGCACGACATCCGACAAGTCGTCATCGTTTCCGACGCAGGTGATCACCACATCCGCGCCCTCGGCAGCTTCTGCCGGGCTGGAGGCGACGCGCGCGGCAAGGCCCGGATGCGCGGCTTGCCACGCTTCCGCGCGCGCCGGCGTGCGATTGTAGATGGTCAGCGTGTGGCCTGCGGTGCCGAGATGGCGGGCCATGGCCCCGCCCATCACGCCAAGGCCGAGGAACGAGACATTGAGCGGAGTGGTGGCTGCGTCGGTCATGGCAGCGGGTTCTAACCGCTTTGCCGCGCGCCGCCAGCCCCCTTCGCGTACCGGCGGATGCAATTGTACTTGGCGGCAAGGGGCGGTCGGTCTAGCTCCGACATCATGCTGCACCGCAAAAGATACGTCGGCTTTGCCGGGATTGCCTTCTGGGTCTGTCTGGCCTCCGCGCTCACGCTGGCGCTGCTGCCGCACCCGCCGCATTTCCGCGAATTCGGAGACAAGGCGCAGCACATGCTCGCCTTCGGCACGCTGGCGTTCCTCGGCACCTTCGCGTTTCCGGCTTTCCCGAAGACACGGCTTGCCGAGCGGCTCTCGTTCCTCGGTGCGTTGGTCGAAGTGCTGCAGTCGATCCCTTCGCTGCACCGCGACTGCGACATTCAGGACTGGATCGCCGATACGATCGCGATCGTTACCGTCCTGGCACTGTTCCACGCAATGAATCTGCCCCGCCGCGCCCGCCAGGCGGAACGAAGGTTCCCTTGAGGGCAGGTTTAGACTAGGGGCCTTGGCCCATGAGCACTGCCCCGACTTCGGCCACAACCGCCGCTCCGCTGCTGACCCTCGACGATGTGCGCGCCGCTGCGGCGCGGATCGCCGGGCAGGTCGTGCGCACGCCCACGCTCCACAGCAAGACGCTCAGCGAGATTACCGGCGCGGAAATCTGGCTCAAGTTCGAAAACCTGCAGTTCACCGCCGCCTACAAGGAACGCGGCGCATTGAACGCGCTGCTCCAGCTGTCGGAAGAGCAGCGCTCGAAGGGCGTGATCGCGGCTTCGGCAGGCAACCACGCGCAGGGCCTCTCCTACCACGGCACGCGGCTCGGCATGCCCGTCACCATCGTGATGCCGCGCACGACGCCGACGGTGAAGATCATGCAGACCGAAAGCGTCGGCGGCAATGTCGTGCTCGAAGGCGAGACTTTCGACGAAGCCTATGCCTATGCGCGCCAGCTCGAAGCCGAGCGCGGCTTGACCTTCGTCCACCCCTTCGATGATCCGCATGTCGCCGCCGGGCAGGGCACCGTCGCGCTCGAAATGCTGGAGGACGTGCCCGAACTCGAGACACTCGTCGTCCCCATCGGCGGCGGCGGGCTGTTCTCCGGCATGGGCACCGCCGCGCGCGGATTGAAGCCCTCGATCGGCCTCGTCGGCGTGCAGGCCACGCTGTTCCCGTCGATGTACGCCAGGCTCAAGGGGCTCGAACTGCCCTGCGGCGGCGATACCATCGCCGAAGGCATCGCGGTCAAGGAGCCGGGCACCTTCACCTCCGCCGTGCTCAGGAAGATCGCGGACGACATCGTGCTTGTCGGCGAACCGGCGCTCGAAACCGCCGTCGCCGTGCTGCTCCAGATCGAGAAGACCGTGGTCGAAGGCGCCGGCGCTGCCGGCCTTGCTGCGGTGATGACCCACCGCAAGCGTTTTGCCGGCCGCAAGATCGGCCTTGTCCTGTGCGGCGGCAACATCGACACGCGCCTCCTCGCCAACGTGCTGCTGCGCGATCTCGCCCGCTCGGGCCGCCTCGCGCGCCTGCGCCTGACCCTGCAGGACCGCCCCGGCGCGCTGTTCAAGGTGGTGGAGGATTTCAACCGCCACCAGGTCAACATCCTCGAGGTCTGGCACAACCGCATCTTCACCTCGCTCCCCGCCAAGGGGCTTACCGCCGAGATCGAATGCGAAGCGCGCGACCGCGAGCAGATCGACCTCCTCGTCGCGGGCCTGCGCGCCAAGGGCTATGATGTGCAGCAGGTCGAGCTCGGTTAAGCCTGTTTCGTCAGATTTCAGGGCGGGCGCATCCCGTTTCGGTACGCCCGCCCGCCTGTCCACAACACCTCGGCCGATTCCTTGCCGATTAACTACCTTTGGTGGTTAATCGCTCTTTCACCAATCGCCCGGCTGAGGCATGTTGCCCTTGTCAGCGCTGCCGGATGGGCCGGCGGCGTGACGAGAGGATACCGTCCAGGCCGTGACTGCGCCCGTCCGCTTCCCCCGCTTCTTCGTGACCAGCCCGAGCGCCTGCCCCTATCTGCCTGGCAAGACGGAGCGCAAGGTGTTCACCGAGCTGAAGGGGCCGAATGCCGACGAGCTCAACGATGCGCTTGGCCGCATCGGGTTCCGCCGCAGCCAGACGGTCGCCTATCGCCCCAGCTGCATCGATTGCTCGGCCTGCATTTCGGTCCGCGTCGTGGCGAACGAATTCGTCCCCTCGGCCACCCAGCGCAAGAATTTGAAGCGCAACGGCGATCTCGTCGTCACCGCGTGCAAGCCGTGGTCCACTCCGGAACAATTCGAGCTGCTGCAGCGTTATCTCGCTGCCCGCCATCCCGGTGGCGGGATGGCCTCGATGGACGAGATGGATTTCGCCGACATGGTCGAGCACACGCCCGTCAGCACCTTCGTGATCGAGTATCGCGAGCCGGGTGTGGACGGGAAGCCCGGCAAGCTCGTCGGCGCCTGCCTGACCGACCGTCAGGGTGATGGTCTGTCGATGATCTACAGCTTCTACGAACCCGATGATGCGAAGCGGCGGGGGCTTGGCAATTTCATCATTCTGGACCACATCCTGCATGCCGCCCGTATCGATCTACCCTACGTCTATCTCGGGTATTGGGTCGAAGGTTCGGCGCGCATGCAGTACAAGGTGCGGTACCGGCCCCTCGAACGTCTGGGCCGTGAAGGATGGGAACGCTTTGACCCCGATGAGCAGGCCCGCGCGATCGACCGCGCTGCGACCGCAAGGGGTGCAGATCGGCGAATCGCGGACGACAGCGGGAAGGACGGGCTCATGGATGGCCTTGCCGCAGCCGCCGCGCACACGCAGTACCGCCCCGTCTGATGTCCTGCGGGCGCTGCTGCCGGCTGTCCTGCTTGCCATCCTGCCGCAATCCTCGCACGCCCAGACGCGTGATGCGGATCAGGCGCTCGAAGACCTGATCCCCGATTCCGCGCTCGATGATCCCAAGGCCTGGGCGAACCAGACCGACGCCGCCAAAGTCCCCGTGCCCGATCCCAGCACGCTGCTTTCGCCCGATGCGATTGCGCCGCTGACGGGCATTCCCGCGATCACGCTGGCCTGGCCGGACGCGTCCGAGCTTCCGCCGATCGCCCCGCTCACCCCCGATCCCGATATCGGCGAGGCGGCCGAGCAGGCCAAGGCCGCCGGGCAAGTGCTGGCGAGCGATGCCGATCCCGGCAGCGGGCGCGGCATCGGCCAGATCCCCGGCGCCAGCCTGCTCCCGATCACCCCGCAGCTCGTGCTCGCCTTCCCTCCGGACGAGGCCGCGCTGCCCGAACGCGAGGCCGTGACCCAGCGCTTCGGTGCGCTTGCCGCGCTGCGCAAGTTCGGCAACGAGGAAGACAACCTCGCCCAGCTGACCCGCCGCGCCCGGCAGGATACCGAACTGCTGCAGCAGGTCTTGCGCGTCTATGGCTACTACGACGCCGAAGTCTTCCAGAGCACCACCGGTTATGCCGCGCCGGTCGAGGGTGGCGGTCCGGCACCGGCGATCGATCTCAAGAAAGTCGGCGTCCGCTTCGATATCCGCCCCGGGCCGCGCTACACCTTCTCGCGCATCAGCCTCGGCGATATCGCCTTGCAGCGCGATGCTCCGGCGCTCACCCGCGCCTTCGCGCTCTCGCCCGGCGATCCGGTCAACAGCGACCGCATCGTCGCAGAGCGCGACCACCTGATTACTTCGCTGGGCGAGGGCGGTCATGCCTTTGCCAAGGTCGGCGAACCCGATCTCTCGATCGACCACGCCGATCGCACTGGCGATCTCACCATCCCCGTCACCAGCGGCGGTCAGTATGTGATGGGTGAGGTCCACAGTTCGCTCCCCGATTACCTCTCCTCCCGCCACCTCTCGCGCATCGCCCGCTTCCGCCCCGGCGATCCCTACCGCCGTTCGCGCATGGACGACCTCAGGCAGGCCATCCTCGCGACCGGTCTCGTCTCCGCCGTCACCGTCACCCCGCGCGAAGTCACCCCGGCGGCAGAGGCGCAGCCCGGTGTCGCCGACGTCGATGTCACGCTGTCCAAGGCGCCGCAGCGCACCATTGCAGGCCTGATCGGCTATTCGAGCGGCGAGGGCGTGCGCGTCGAGGCAAGCTGGGAGAACCGCAACTTCTTCCCGCCCGAAGGCCTTGTCCGCTTCCGCGGCGTGGTCGGAACGCGCGAACAGCTGCTCGGCGCGACCTATCGTCGCAACAACTTCCTCGGCCGCGATCAGGTGTTCACCGCCGATCTCTATGCCCAGACCCGCCGCACCGATGCCTATCAGGCGCGCACGCTCTCGTTCTCGGCCACCTACGAGAAACAGACGACGCTGATCTTCCAGAAGGCCTTTGTCTGGTCGGCGGGCTTCGAACTCCTCGCCACCAGCGAACTGCCCGCCGCGCCCGGCTCCACCCGCACGACCTATTTCATCGGCGCGCTGCCCTTGCGCGGGGCCTATGATGGCAGCAACGATCTGCTCGATCCCAAGCGCGGCGTGCGCGTCTCGCTGCGGCTGAGCCCGGAAATCTCGATCCAGAACGGCTTGCGGTCGAGCTACGTGCGCGCCCAGCTTGATGCCAGCGCCTACCAGCCGATCACCAGCCGCGTCGTGCTGGCCGAACGCGTGCGGCTCGGCACGATCCCCGGCGTCAACGTCAACTCCATCGCGCCGTCGCGGCGGTTCTATGCGGGCGGCGGCGCCTCGGTCCGCGGCTTCACCTATCAGGGAGTCGGCCCGCGCGATGCGCTCGGCAATCCCAGCGGCGGGCGCAGCTTGTCCGAATTCTCGCTCGAAGCGCGCGTCCAGACCGGGCTGATGGGCGGCGCGGTCAGCCTGGTGCCCTTCGTCGATGCCGGCACCGTGGGCACGACCGCTTCGCCCACGATCAACGGCCTCAAGGTCGGTGCGGGCATCGGCCTGCGCTACCAGACCAGCTTCGGCCCGATCCGCCTCGACCTCGGCACCCCGCTCAACCCCTCCAAGGGGGACAGCCGCATCGGCGTCTACGTCTCGCTGGGGCAGGCCTTCTGATGGCCGAGGGGGCGCCTGCCGAAACGCCGCCGCCGCCGCGCAAGGGCGCCTTGCGTCGCGTACTCGGCTGGGGGCGCGGGCTGGTCCTCGCCGCGCTGCTGTTCGCGCTCGCCATCGCCGGTTCGGTCGTCGTGCTCGACAGCTCGCTCGGCCACCGCTTCGTGGCAGACCGCATCGCCGCCATCGTCCCCGGCTCGGGCCTCAGGATCCGCATCGGCCGGATCGACGGCACCCTCTTCGGCGACATGAGCCTGCACGAAGTCGTCCTCAGCGATCCCGAAGGCCGCTTCATGGTCGTGCCCGAAGCCTCGCTCGATTGGCGGCCCATGGCCTGGTTCGGGCTCGATCCGCGCTCCGGCCTGTTCAAGGGCCTCGACATCCGCTCGCTGATCCTCAAGCGCGGCACCCTCCTGCGCGCGCCGCGTCTGAGGCCCGGCGATCCCAACGAGCCGATCCTCCCCGATTTCGACATCCGCATCGGCAAGCTCGCGGCGGAGAACCTGATCGTCGACCGCTCCATCATGGGCGAGCGGCGGCGGATCGACTTTTCCGCCCGCACCGATATCCGCCGCGGCCGCGCGCTCATCAGCCTCGGCGGGCGGCTCGGCGGGCGCGACCGCCTGCGCCTCCGTCTCGACAGCGAGCCCGACCGCAATACGTTCGCGCTCGATTTCATCTACAACGCGCCGAAGGACGGCCTCCTCGCCGCCCTCACCGGCGTGAAGCGCGATATCGCCGCGCGCGCGGGCGGGAAGGGCACCTTCCAGGAATGGCACGGCTGGGCCGCCGCCACCGACGCCGGGCGCAAGCTCGCCGCCTTCCAGCTCGAGAACCGCACCGGGCGCTACAAGCTCGCCGGGCAGATCTTCCCCGGCGACATGCTCGGCCCGGCCCTGCGGCGCGCGAGTGGCGACAAGCTCTCCCTCGTCGCCGATGGCACGGCGGCGGGCGGTATCCTGCGCGGCAAAGTCTTCGCGGGCGCCGCAGCGCTGCGGGCGACTGCGGCGGGCGGCGTCGATCTGATCAACGACCGCGCCGAGGCGGTGAAAGTCCGCGCCGTGCTCGCCCGGCCCGAGCTGCTGCTGGCGGGCACCGGCTCGGAGCTGCAGGGCGCGCAACTGGACGCCACCGTCGATGGCCGCTTCACCGCGCTCGCGATCATCCACGATGTGCGCGCCGCTCGCCTCAAGAGCGGCCCGGTCCTCGCCGAAGGCTTGCGCACCGCCGGGACCGCCTACTGGGACGGCAAGCGCCTGCGCCTCCCCCTCGCGCTCACCGCGCAGCGCCTCAACACCGGCCAGGCCATGGTCGATCCCCGCCTGCCGGGCGCGCGGCTTACCGGCGATCTCGTTCTGGCAAGCAGCAAGCTCACTTCCGACCGGCTCGATCTCACCGCCAAGGGCGCCTCGGCCCGGCTGGCGCTCGACGGCGATCTTGCCCGCAGCCGCTTTGCGCTCACCGGCCCGGTCACCGCCCGCGGCATCGCGCTGCCCGATCTCGGGCTGGCCGATGGCGAGGCCCGGATCGCGCTCACCGTCGGCGGCGGGCAGAGCTGGTTGCTCACCGCCGATGGCGCCGGCCGCCTCGCGCGCATCGACAACGCCACGCTCGCCAACCTCACCGGCGGAAATGTCCGCGCACGCGGCGCGATCACCGTGGGCGGCACCCAGCCGCTGCTGATCCGGCGCGGCGAACTGACTTCGGCCAAGCTCACCATGGCGCTGGGGAGCTGGATGCAGGCGAACGGCGTCACCACGCTCGCCGGGCAGGGGCGCCATGTCGAATACGGCCCGTTCACCTTCGATGCCGCGCTCGCCCAGGACGGCCCGCGCGCCACGCTCGTCCTCGCCGATCCGCTCCCCGCCGCCAGCCTCAGGGATGTCCACCTCGCGCTGGCCCCGGAGGGCGATGGCTTCCGCATTGAAACCAAAGGCGATTCCCGCCTCGGCCCATTCAGCGGCAGTGTCATGCTCACCGCCCCCAAAGATGGCCCGGTCAAGCTCGGGATCGAGCGCTTCACCGTCTACCAGACCGAAATCACCGGCAGCGTCGCCATCGCCAGGGAAGGCGCGACCGGCAGTCTCGCGCTCGCGGGCGGCGGCGTGAAGGGCACGGTCGATTTCGCTCCGGACGGCGCCGGGCAAGCACTCAAGGCCGTGATCACCGCGCGCGGCGCCCGCTTCGGCGGCGATAGTCCCATCGCGGTCGGCAATGCCGAGATCACCGCCGATGGCCGGATCGAGGGTGGCGACACCACGCTCACCGCCTCGCTCAAGGCCGAGGGCATCAGCGCGGGCAAGCTCTTCATCGGCCGCCTTGCCGCAGACGCCGCGCTCGTCAACGGCTCGGGCAGCGTCACCGCCTCGCTCAGCGGGCGGCGCGGCACCAGCTTCGCCTTGCAGGGCACCGCCGCCTTCTCGCCCGACAAGATCATCGCCTTTGTCGCGGGCGACTATGCCGGCCGCGCCATTTCCATGCCGCGCCGTGCGGTGCTCGAGCGCGAGCCGGACGAGGCGGGCGAGGGGCAGGCCGCCGGCTGGCGCCTCCAGCCCACGCAGGTCGATTTCGGACGCGGCAGCATTATCGCCAGCGGTCACGTCCTCGGCGGCGCGACCAAACTGCAAATCCTCCTCTCGCGCATGCCGCTCTCGGTGCTCGACATCGTGCTCCCCGATCTCGGGCTCGGCGGGCTGGCTTCGGGCGTGATCGACTACGAGAACGACCATCTCGGCGCCCCCGCCGGCCACGCCGCCGTCGAGATCAAGGGCCTCACCCGCTCGGGACTTGTCCTGACCTCAAGGCCGCTTGACCTCGCCCTCGTCGCCGCGCTCGATCCTGCCGCGCTGCAAGTCCGCGCCGTCGCCCGCGAAGGCGCGGCCATGCGCGGGCGGGTGCAGGCGCTTGTTTCCGATCTGCCGCGCGGCGGCACCATGCTCGAACGCCTGCGCGGCGGCAGCCTCCAGGCGCAGCTGCGCTACAGCGGCCCCGCCGAAGCGCTGTGGCGCCTAGCCGCGATCGAAGTGATCGACCTCACCGGCCCGCTCGGCGCGGCGGCGAGCGTCGGCGGCTCGCTCGATCACCCGGTCATCACCGGCGCCGTCGCCACGCGCGCGCTGCGGGTACAGTCCAACCTCACCGGCTCGGACGTGCGCGATGTCGAGGCGCTCGGCAGCTTCGCCGATGCCCGCCTCAGCCTCGCGCATTTCAGCGGCACCACGCCGGGCGGCGGCACGGTCAGCGGCAGCGGCGTGGTTGATCTTTCAAACGCCGCCAGTCGCGGCGTCGGGCTCGATCTCAGGCTCGCGGCGACCAATGCCCAGCTGATCAACCGCGACGACATGGGCGCCACCGTCACCGGCCCGCTGCGCCTCCTCTCGGATGGCATCGGCGGCACGATCGCGGGCCGCGTCCACATCGACCGCGCGCGCTGGACCTTGGGCCGCGCCAACGTGATCGAGCAGCTGCCCACGATCCGGACGCACGAGACCAACCTGCGCGCCGATATCGCTCCGCCGCGCACGCCCTACACGCCGTGGAAATACCTGATCGACGCCGCCGGGGCCGATCGCATCGACGTGCGCGGTCTAGGCCTCGAAAGCGAATGGGGCGCCGATATCCGCCTGCGCGGCGATACCGCCAATCCGCAGATCTTCGGCAGCGCCGATCTGGTGCGCGGCGGCTATGAATTCGCCGGACGGCGCTTCGACTTGACGCGCGGGCGCATCCGCTTTGTCGGCGAAGTCCCGGTCGATCCCCGCCTCGATATCGTGGCCGAAGGCGATGCCAACGGGGTGAGCGCCAAGATCGCGATCAGCGGCTCTGCCTTGAAACCCCAGATCACTTTCAGCTCGGTCCCCGCTTTGCCGGAGGAAGAACTGCTCTCGCGCATGCTGTTCGGCAGCTCGATCACCCAGATTTCCGCGCCCGAGGCGGTGCAGCTCGCCTCTGCCCTGGCCGCCTTCCGCGGCGGCGGCGGGCTCGATCCGATCAACAAGGTCAGGAACGCCATCGGGCTTGACCGGCTGCGCATCATCAGCGCCGATGCCTCGGTCGGACGCAGCACTTCGATCGCGGTGGGCAAGTATCTGGGGCGGCGCGTCTTCGTCGAACTGATCACCGACGGGCGCGGCTACAGCGCCACTTCGGCCGAGTTCCGCATCACCCGCTGGCTGGTGCTGCTGGGCACCGTGTCCACCATCGGCGACGAGAGCCTCAACCTGAAAGCCTCAAAGGACTACTGACACTATTTGCCCTCCGGAACGGGCCGATTGTCTTGATCCGGTCACAGCAATGCAGTGAAAAGGGGCCCGTGAGGACCGCCACAGAACGCCTGCTCATCTGCGACCTGACCCAGAGCTATGCGCCGCATGGCGGCGGTGGCATCGGCATTTATCTGCGCCAGAAGCGTGAGCATATTCTGGAGCAGACCGGCCACCGCCTGCTCCAGATCGTGCCCGGCCCCGAAGACCGCGTGATCGAGCAGGGGCGCCATATCTGGGTCGAGATCGGCGCCGATCATGTGCGCGGCAGCCCCAACTACCGCTTCATCCTGCGCACCAGCGCGGTTCGCAGGGTCTTGGAGCAGTACCGCCCGGACGTGATCGAATCGCAGTGCCCGTGGATCCTGCCGTGGACCGCGATCGGCCACCGCCGCGCCTTTCCGGACACCGCACTGGTGGCGGGCTACCACACCGATTTTCCCAACACGCACGTCTACCGCGTCGGCTCGCAGCTGTTCGGCGATTTCGTCGGGCGCGGGCTGCGCCAGCTTGTCGCGGGCTACGCGCATATCACCTATCGCGAGTTCGACCGCGTCTATGCGCTCGATCAGGCCATGGTCGACGTCCTCGAAGGCTACCGGCTGTCGCACGTCGATGTGCTCTCGCTCGGCGTGGACGGCCAGACGTTCCATCCCGCGCGGCGCGATCCCGGTCTGCGGCGCGAGCTGGGCCTGCCGGAAACCGGCCCGCTGCTGATATACGCCGGGCGGATCGACAACGAGAAGCGCGCCGACCGGCTCATCACGATGTTCCGTGCGCTGCCCGCCTCGCTCAGGGCCTCGCTCGTCATGCTGGGCGATGGCAAGCTGCGCGAGACCCTGATGGAAGCGGCGCAGGGCCTGCCGGTGGCCTTCCCGGGTTATGTCGGGGATCGCGGGGAAATCGCCCGCATGCTGGCCTCCGCCGATATCTACGTCTCGTGCATGGCCGATGAGACGTTCGGCCTGTCGGTGCTCGAAGCGCAGGCGAGCGGGTTGCCGGTGGTCGGTTTTGCTTCAGGCGCGATGGTGCAGCGCGTGCCGCCCGCGCTCGGCAAGCTTGTCACGCTCGATGATACAGCGGCGATGGCGCAGGCCGTGGTCGATGTCTGGCAGGGGGATCGCGCCGGGATGGGCCAGCGCGCGCGCGAGCATGTGACGACGCGGTTCTCATGGAAGCAGACTTTCGAGACCCTGCTCGGCGAAGTCTACCCGCGCGCCCTCGCCAAATCCGCCGCGCGCATGGCGGCGCTCGGCAGCGTGCGGTGGCGCGGCGATGATCGCACTTGCGCCGCCCGCCAATACCGGACCTGAAAGAAGTCAGCCCCGCGCCGCCGAAGCAGCGCGGGGCCTTTCCTCATCAGGCGCCGGCGATGGTCTTCACTTCCATGAAGTCCTTCAGGCCATAGACGCCGCCCTCGCGGCCATTGCCCGATTGCTTGTAGCCGCCGAAGGCACCGCCCTTGACGCCGCCCCACTGGTTCACCGCGACGAGGCCAGCACGCAGGCGGCCGACAATGCCCTTGGCCTGCTCGACATCGCCGGTGACGACCGCCGAGAGCCCGTAAGCAGTGCGGTTGGCCAGCTCGATGCCGTCCTCGATGCCGTCATAAGTGGTGATCGTGGCGACCGGGCCGAAGGTCTCTTCCTTGAAGATCGTCATGTCCGGCGTCACGTCCGAAAACACCGTCGGGCGCACGTAGTAGCCGCGGTTGACGTTGTCCGGCAGGCCCGGGCCGCCTTGGAGCAGCGAGGCGCCTTCCTCGATCGAGGTGTCGATCAGCGACTGGATCTTGGTCCACTGCGCCTTGTTGACCACCGGGCCGATATGCGCGCCGTCTTCTTCGGGGCTGCCGACCTTCACCGCCGCGAAGTAGTTCTTCACGAAAGTCTCGGCCTCTTCCTTGCGCGACTTGGGCACGAGGATGCGGGTCGGCGCGATGCAGCTCTGGCCGGTGTTGGCGACAATGCCCTGCAGCGTGGCCGGCAGCGTCGCGGCAAAGTCGGCATCTTCCAGCACGAGGTTGGGCGACTTCCCGCCGAGTTCCTGGTGCACGCGCTTGACGGTGTCAGCCGCGTTCTTGGCGATCTGGATGCCCGCGCGGGTCGAACCGGTGAAGCTCACCATCTCCACATCGGGGTGCACAGTCAGCGCCACGCCGACGCCCGGGCCATCGCCGTTGACGAGGTTGAACACGCCCGCCGGCACGCCGGCCGCATGCATCACCTCCGCCATGATCACCGCGTTCGAGGGGCATTCTTCCGAAGGCTTGAGCACCACCGTGTTGCCCGCGGCGATACACGGCGCGATCTTGGCGCAGATCTGGTTGAGCGGCCAGTTCCACGGCGTGATCGCCGCGACGACGCCGATCGGCTCGTGCACGAAGCGCGCATTGGCGCCCGGGACCGGGGCTTCCCATTCGAAGCCTTCCAGCGCCTCGAGCGTGCCTAGGATATAGCCGATGCCCGCGCCGACCTGTGCGGTACCCGCAAAGCCGATGGGCGCGCCCATTTCCTCGCTGATCACCTTGGCGAAATCGGGAATGCGCTTCTTGTATTCGGCCAGGATGCGCTCGAGCAGCGCCTTGCGCTCTTCCACCGGGGTCGCGGCAAAGGCAGGGAAGGCGGCCTTGGCGGCAGCGACGGCCTTGTCGACATCGGCCTGGCTGCCCAGCGTGATGACTGCGCAGGCCTCTTCGGTGGCGGGATTGATCACTTCATGGCGCTTGCCGCCTTCGCTGTCGACCCAGGCGCCGTTGATGTAGTGCTGCAGATGCTCGCGCATCGGTATTCTCCCGAGGTTATGGTGTGCCGGAAAGTGGGGTTGCGGCGGACGATGACAAGTCCGGTCTGCGATTGCAACGCATTTGGCATCGCGTGGCAGCCGGAGACAAGGATTGGCCGGAAAGGCCATGCTAACCCTTTGGATAGGCCGGTTCTGCGCCAAAATCGAGGCATCGAACCTGCATTGCGTAAGCGGCGCTAACTGTTTCTTTCCATCCTGCCTCTATGCCCGATCCAATGGGCATGGACACCATCAGCCGCGGAACCGCCATGCGTCCGTCGGTGCGCAATCTGCGCACGGGCTGGATCGCGCTCGCCACGTTCCTCGCGCTGATTGCCCTCTCCGCGCTGCTGGTCGCAGTGTTCTCCCGCTCGACCCGCATCGCCGATGAACTGGCGCGCGAGGACGAGCGCGTGCTGGTCACCCGCTATCTCGATCAGCTCGGCAGCCAGATCGTCGCCGCGCAGAAAGTGCAGCTCACCTGGGACGACGCCATGCGCAATGCGGTGCTGGCGGACAACGAGACCTGGGCCAACCACTTCCTCGGCGATTTCGTGTGGAACAACCTCGAGACCGACGCGATGTTTCTCGTCAAGCCGGATGGGACGCTGGTCCACGGCTGGGCGCAGGGGCGGCCGACGGGTGATGCCGGTTATCAGGAAGTGCGCTGGCACGTCGAGGAACTGATCGGCAATGCCAAGCGCAATGTTCCGCTCGGCGGGCGCATCGCGGGCATGAAGAAGCTGGCCGATGTGGAGTGGCCCATGGCCGCCTCGGGCCAGCCGCTTAACCGCTGGGCGGCGACCGCCGTCTTGCGCAATGGCCGCCCGGCCTTCCTGACCGTCGTTTCGATCGTGCCCGACAACGACTACAGCCTACTGCGGCGCGAACCGAACTACGTCGCCACGCTGCGCTATCTCGATGGCTCGATTCTAGCCAAGATGGGCTCCGACCTCGTGCTGCGCGATCTTAGCTTCAAGACCGACGAGGCTTTCATCGGCGCGGCCAATGCCGTCCCGCTGACCACCGCGTTCGGCGATCACGTCGGCTGGATCACGTGGACTGCAAAGGTCCCCGGCCCCAAGATCGTCCAGCGCACCGCCCCTGTGCTCGCCACGTTCATCCTGTTCTTCCTCGGCGTCGTCGCGGGCGGCGCGGTGATCGTGCGGCGCATGCGGATGACCGCCAACGAACTCAAGGCAAGCGAGGCGCAGGCCCAGCACAACGCGCTGCACGATGCGATGACCGGTCTGCCCAACCGCGTCTACTACATGCAGCGCCTGCGCACCCTGCTCACCGAATTCATCAAGGGCGAGGCGCAGGGCAATCTCTACGTCGCCTATATCGACATCGACGGGTTCAAGCTCGTCAACGACACGATGGGCCATCACGTCGGCGATGAACTCGTCCGCCAGGTCGCCCACCGCCTGCGCTCATCTCTCCCGCGCGATGCCTTCATCGCCCGCTTCGGCGGCGACGAATTCGTCCTGCTCCACGCCGGCACCGATGGCGCCCGCGCGGCGGACCGGCTCGGCAGCAAGATCATCTCGCTGATGCGCCGGCCATTCATCATCTCGGGCAACACGCTCGAAGTCTCGGTTTCCTGCGGGATCAGCTGGGGCCCCGAACAGAGCGAGGACCCCGGCGAGCTGCTGCGCCGCGCCGATATCGCGCTCTACCGCGCCAAGCAGCGCGGCCGCGGCCGCTACCGCCGCTTCACGCCTGACATGGACGCCAGCGTCAAGCTGCGGCGCGAAATGGAAATGGAACTGCGCCTCGCGATCACGCGCGGCGAGCTTTCCGTCGCCTACCAGCCTGTCGTCGAAACTGGCACCGGCACGATCAGCGGCTTCGAGGCACTGCTGCGCTGGAACCACCCCGAACGCGGCGAGATCCGGCCTGACCTCTTCGTTCCCATCGCCGAACAGGGGGGTCTGATGATCCCGCTCGGCACCTGGGTCCTGCGCCACGTCTTCACCGAATGCCGCAGCTGGCCCGATTGCGACATCTCGGTCAACCTCTCGCCGCTGCAGATCATGGCAGGCGATTTCCTGCCGATGCTCGCCTGCCTGCTTGAAGAAACCGGCATGGACCCGCAGCGCCTCGTCTTCGAAGTCACCGAAGGCGTCATGCTCGATCGCAGCGCCCACGTGATCAGCGTGCTGCGCGAGCTCAACCGCATGGGCATCCGCGTCGCGCTCGATGACTTCGGGATCGGCTATTCCTCGCTGTCGTACTTGCGCTCGTTCCAGTTCGACCGGATCAAGATCGACCGCTCGTTCGTCTCCAACATCGAGCGCGACCGCGATGCGCACTCGATCCTCTGCGCGATCACCACGCTGGGCAAGACGCTGCGGATGAAGGTCGTGGCGGAAGGCGTCGAGACCGAAGTGCAGCGCCTGCTGGTCCAGGCCGCGGGCTGCGAGCTGGTGCAGGGCTATCTGTTCTGGGCCGCCATCCCCGCCGAAGAAGCGCGCGCCCTGCTGGCCGAGCGCAACGCCGAAGCAATCGTCCGCCGCGCGTCCTAAGGCTTGTCCGGCAGGACCTGCATGTCGGAAGCCTGCCACGCGGGCGCGACGCTCACCGTGAACTCCAGCCGCGTATCGGCAGCGATGCGGTGCGGCACGCCGGGCGGCAGCAGCACGACCGACCCTTGCGCGACATCCTGCACCTTGCCGCCGATGGTCACGCGGCCCTTGCCCATGCTGACCACCATCACCTCGGTCCCCTCGCGCGTCACCGTCAGTGGGATCGCCGCGCCCTTCTGCAAGGTGAAGCGCGCGACGCTGATCGCATCCGAACGCTGCGCGGACGTGCGCCCGACCAGTTCCTCCACCGCCACCGACGGCACCAGCGCCGCCTTGGTCCCGGCTCCGGCAGGGCGGCTGGCGGATTCATCGCGCGTAAGTTCGGTGATCGCTTGCGCAAACTTGGGATAGAGCTTCGCCAGCTCGTCGCGGTAGCCGGGCTCGTAGTCGGCATATTCGAAACCGGGCGAAAGCGTGTTGGCGCCGAAGCTATAGGCCACCTTCGGATCCCCGATCGGCCGCGCGCCCATCCACGTGCCGCGCGGCACCATGATCTGCGGCTCCTCGCCCTTCAGCACGTCGCTGCCCCAGATCTTCACCTCGCCGCGCCCGTCGGGATAGAGCATCAGGATCTGCGCCGGACTGCCGCCATAGAAGTGCCAGAGCTCGTCGGTCGCCAGTTTGTGCATCGCGGAAAAATCGCTGCGGGTGAACACCGCATAGATCGCGGTATAGGCCCAGCGCTTGCCCTTGTAGCGCTCCGCCAGCGCCCCCTCGATCACGTCGTCGCTCTTGAACGTCTGCAGGAACCACGGCCCTTCGTGGGGGATGCTGCGCATATGATAGTGATCGATGATCGCCTTTGCCGCAGGCGGCATCGGCGCGTCGGCAGCAGGCTCGGCACAGGCGGGGAGGGCGCACAGCAGCGCGGCTGCGGCAAGAAGCGGTCTGATCATGGGACGGCGTGTTGGCAAATCGGCAGGCGCTTGCCTACCCGAAAAGCGGTCAGCCCGCGTTGGTGGCCGTCTCGGCGCTCGCCGTGACCGTGCGCGGATAGATAAAGCCCTTGGCCGCGCTTGGACGCAGGCCCAGCGAGCGGGTCGGCGCATACCACACGCGCACTTCGCTCCAGTCGCCGGCGGCGGAAACGTCCACCGCCATCACCCCGCGCTCGACCATGCCGGGGCGCGACCAGTTGGCGTGATCGATCAGGATATGGCGGTCATCGACAACCTTGTGGACCACCGCGACGTGGCCGTAGGGCATCGAACGCGTACCGGTAAACGCCAGCACCGCACCGACCTTCGGCGCATGGCCGCGCTCAT
Organism: Novosphingobium sp. AAP93; assembly: GCF_001296055.1. NCBI lineage: Bacteria > Pseudomonadati > Pseudomonadota > Alphaproteobacteria > Sphingomonadales > Sphingomonadaceae > Novosphingobium > Novosphingobium sp. AAP93. The sequence continues at coordinate 507 of NZ_LJHZ01000004.1, read as the reverse complement.
AGCGGCCTTCCGCATTGCCCCACCAATCGCGCGCATTGCCGCTGATCTGCACCTCGGAAACCTGCCGCGCATAGGTAACGCACTGGAGCCGGGCCTGCGCCGCAGTCGGCAGCGCGAAGAGCGACAGAAGGGCGATGCATGCGGCGATTATGGTCTTGTGCATGTGCAGCATCACTAAGGATCGCAGGCGATTCGAGGAGTCCGCGAGGCATCCGTTCATCGGGCAGCAATCTCGCTTCGTCCCGGGTCAGGCAGAGGCTGTGGAAAAGGTTACAGCGGGGGCGAAAAAAGACGCCGCCGGCGGGGAAGGCGCCTCGCTCCTCTGTTCCCCTCCCGCTTGCGGGAGGGGTTAGGGGTGGGCTAGCAACGCGAGAGGTTGAGGCACCCGCTCCCCCAAAGATCCCCGTCACCCCGGGTCAAGCCCGAGGCGACGAAATCCCTCCCAAACCCAAACCTTCGTCATTCCCGCGCAGGCGGGAATCCAGAGCGGCAAACGCAGCGCCAGCA
>NZ_LJHZ01000039.1:0-80426 GCF_001296055.1 Novosphingobium sp. AAP93 | reverse complement strand
CAAGCTGTGACGGCACCCCAATAACGCGACCTTAACCACAGCGGTTCGGCGGATAGGATTTATTCATAGGGAGGGATGCCTTGCCGATCCCCCGCTATATCCGGGCAGATCTAGAGTATTGCATCTAACCTGCATTTAGAAAGATAGTGCATATTCGAAATTAGCATAAATCAGAACGGGCATCTTGCAGCCGTCTGGAGTGCTGCAGCACCGAATCAATTCAGAATGGCTTCAGTCTGCCGCCCCTCCCGAACAGGGCCTTTGGGGCCGATGGGTTCTCGCGGCTTTCTGCACAGTGGCCATCGGCAAAATCGGCGTTAGGATGCCGCCAAACAGAACCGATGGAGAGACATGCCCATGACAGAGCTTGCCGGCCGCGTTGCCCTCGTCACCGGCGCTTCGCGCGGCATCGGCGAGGCTTCGGCCCGCGCCCTTGCCGCGCTTGGCGCCAACGTCATCGTCAGCGATCTGGCGGCACCCGAAGCACTTGCGGAGGAGCTCGGCGGCCTCGCCCGCGCGCACGACGTGACCGACGAGCAAAGCTGGATCGATACGATGACCTTCGCCCGCGACGCCGCCGGCGGGCTTGATATCCTCGTCAACAATGCCGGACTGTTCCTTGCCAAGCCGCTGACCGAAACCACGCTTGAAGACTGGCGCCGCCTGCACAGCGTCAATGTCGAAGGTGTGTTCCTCGGCTGCAAGCACGCCGTGCCGCTGCTCGCCGAGCGCGCCAACCTGTGGACCGGCGGCACCGCGATCATCAACCTCTCGTCCGTCGCCGGCCTCGTCGGCTCCGCGCTGGTCAGTTGCTACAACGCCAGCAAGGGCGCGGTCCGGCTCTTCACCAAGGGCGTCGCGATGGAAGTCGCGCCGCTGCGTATCCGTTGCAATTCGGTCCACCCCGGCATCATCGAAACCGACATGGGCCGCGACCTCGTGTCCCAGTTTTCCGCCGCCACCGGCACCGGCGTGAACGACACCCGCGCCGCCTTCTCCAACCTCCACCCGCTGGGCCACTTCGGCGTGCCCCAGAACGTTGCCGACGCCGTCGCCTTCCTCGCCTCGGACCGCGCGGCCTTCATGACCGGCTCGGAACTGGTCGTGGACGGCGGCTTCACGACGAGCTGATCGCGCCGCCCGTCACTCCTCGCCCATCCTCAGCGCGGCGATGAAGGCTTCCTGCGGGATGGTCACGTTGCCGTACTCGCGCATGCGCTTCTTGCCTTCCTTCTGCTTCTCCAGCAGCTTCTTCTTCCGCGTGATGTCGCCGCCGTAGCACTTGGCGGTCACGTCCTTGCGCATCGCGCTGATCGTTTCGCGCGCGATGACCTTGGCGCCGATCGCGGCCTGGATCGGGATCTTGAACATGTGGCGCGGGATGAGGTCCTTCAGCCGCTCGACCAGATGCCGCCCGCGCGGGTCGGCCTGGGTGCGGTGGACGATCATCGAAAGCGCATCGACCGGCTCGTTGTTGACGAGGATGTTCATCATCACGAGATCGCCTTCGCGCAGCCCGATCTGCTCGTAGTCGAAGCTGGCATAGCCGCGGCTGATCGACTTCAGGCGGTCGTAGAAATCGAACACCACTTCGTTGAGCGGCAGCTCGTACGTCACTTGCGCGCGGCCGCCGACGTAGGTCAGGCCGGTCTGGATGCCGCGGCGATCCTGGCACAGCTTGAGGATCGAGCCGAGGTATTCGTCCGGCGTGTAGATCGTCGCCTTGATCCACGGCTCCTGCATTTCCGCGATCTTGACCTGATCGGGCATGTCCGAGGGGTTGTGCAGTTCGCGCACCGTGCCGTCGGTCATCGTCAGGCGGTAGACCACCGAGGGCGCGGTGGTGATGAGGTCGAGGTCATATTCGCGGCTGAGGCGCTCCTGGATGATCTCGAGGTGCAGCAGGCCGAGGAAGCCGCAGCGGAAGCCGAAGCCGAGCGCCGCCGAGCTTTCCATCTCGAACGAGAACGAAGCGTCGTTGAGCCGCAGCTTGCCGATGCTTTCGCGCAGCTTTTCAAAGTCCGCCGCATCGACCGGGAACAGGCCGCAGAACACGACCGGCTGGACTTCCTTGAAGCCTGCCAGCGCCGCGGTCGCCCCGCCCTTCACGGTGGTGATCGTGTCACCCACGCGGGCCTGCGCGACTTCCTTGATCTGCGCGGTGATGAAGCCGATCTCGCCCGGGCCGAGTTCGGCGAGTTGCTCGATCTTGGGCCGCATGCAGCCGACGCGGTCGATCAGGTGCTCGGTCCCGCCGGCCATGAACTTGACCTGCAGACCCTTCTTGATCACCCCGTCGATCACGCGGACGAGAATGACGACGCCGAGGTAGGGGTCGTACCAGCTGTCGACCAGCATGGCTTTGAGCGGCGCATTGCGGTCACCCTTCGGCGGGGGGATGCGGGCGACGACCGCGTCGAGCACGTCCTCGATGCCGATGCCGGACTTGGCGCTGGTGAGGACGGCCTCGCTCGCGTCGATGCCGATCACTTCCTCGATCTCGTTGCGGACCTTCTCGGGCTCGGCGGCGGGCAAGTCGATCTTGTTGATGACGGGCACGATCTCGTGGTCGTGCTCGATCGACTGGTAGACGTTCGCCAGCGTCTGCGCCTCGACGCCCTGCGCCGCATCGACCACCAGCAGCGCGCCTTCGCAGGCGGCGAGGCTGCGGCTGACTTCATAGGCGAAGTCGACGTGGCCGGGCGTGTCCATCAGGTTGAGCTGATAGGTCTTGCCGTCCTTGCCGGTGTAGTCGAGCCGGACGGTCTGCGCCTTGATCGTGATCCCGCGCTCGCGCTCGATGTCCATGTTGTCGAGCACCTGCTCGCTCATCTCGCGCTCGGAGAGCCCGCCGGTATACTGGATCAACCGGTCGGCCAGCGTCGACTTGCCGTGGTCGATGTGCGCGATGATGGAGAAATTACGGATCAGCGAAAGGTCGGTCATCGGGCGCCGTTAGCAGTGTGCGCGCCCCGAGTCATCAGGTCCGTCCGGGAGGGGGTTGACACGGTTGACACAGTCCTGAGGAAAAACTCCATTCGATCAGTCCAAGCGCTTTGATCGACCGGGGCGATTACTGAAACGGTGCGGAAAGCGGCCATTTCCATACCATGCCAGCTTGAGCGCATGTAGGACAGCCCCGCATTTCCGGCGCTTAGGTCGCGCCCTTCCCCGACGAATCAGGCGAGAGGGTTGACGTCCGTTTCGGCTCCTAATATTAGAATGATCATTATTAATCTAGTTCACTCAAAAGATTCCAATCCAAGGGGAGAGTCATGAAGGCCAAGACCGCCGTTCCATTCCTGCTGGGTGCAAGCCTTTTCGCATTGGCCGCGCCCGTCCAGGCGCAAGAAGCCGCCACTGGCACCGATGCAGCCAAGCCTGCCGAAGGTCTCGGCGAGATCGTCGTCACCGCCAACCGCGTCGCCTCGAGCGCGCAGGACACCCCGATCGCGCTCAACGTCTATACGGGCGCCGCGCTCGCGGATCAGGGTGTCAACACGGTGCGCGACCTTGCGCAGATCGACCCCAGCGTGAACGTGACGAACTCGACCGGCGCCGCCTATGTCGCGGTGCGCGGCATCGCCTCGACCGACGTGACCGAAATCGGCGACCCCTCGGTGCCGATCACGCGCGACGGGTTCTTCGTGAACCGCTCTTTCTCGATCAGCTCCTCGTTCTATGACGTGGCGCGCATCGAGGTGCTCAAGGGCCCGCAGGGCACCTTGCAGGGCCGCAACTCGACCGGCGGTCTTGTCAGCATCGTCACCAACCGCCCCGAAATGCGCACCGGCGCCTATGGCAGCATCGAGGCCGGCAACTACAAGACGATCAACGGCGAGGCCGGCGTCAACGTCCAGCTCGCCGATGGTTTTGCAGTCCGCGCCTCGGGCACCATCCTGAGCCACGAAGGCTACCGCAAGTCGGCAGGCCCCGCTTTCGACCGCGATGACGAGAACTTCAAGTCTGGCCGCATCCAGGCGCTCTACAAGGGCGGCAATGGCCTTTCGCTGTGGGTTTCCTACCAGCACGACAGCCGCGACGTGAACGGCGATGCGCAGTTCCGAGGTCCCCTCGGCGGCCCCATGCCCGACTTCGGCAAGGCAAGGACCTTCACCAGCTTCGCGCCCACAATGACGAAGCTCGAGAGCGACCGTGTGCGGTGGGAAGCGGCCTACAGCGCAGACATGGGCCTCAACTTCATCTATTCAGGCGGCTATGACAGCGCCGACTGGCGCAACCGGCTCGATGCGACCAGCGGCTATCCCGCCAATCGCCAGTTCCGCCAGCAGGAAACCCCCAAGACCTGGAACCACGAGTTCCGGGTAAGCAACAACAAGGGCGGCAAGCTCTTCTTCCAGGCCGGTTATTTCTATTTCCAGGAAAAGAACGTCGTCAATGCGGGGATCCTCAACCTCGACATGACCGGCGCGTTCGGCCCCGGCGGTCCGTTCGGGCCGGGTGGTCCGCTCTCGTTCCTGCCCAACGTCGACCAGTCGAACCGCTACGGCATCAAGTTCGACTACAACATCCTGACCCGCTCGCAGGCGCTGTTCGGCCAGATCGAATACAGCATGACCGACCAGCTGCAGCTCAGCCTTGGCGGCCGCTATACCTGGGACAAGAAGGTGCGCACCGGCAACGCTGTGCTGAGCCTGCCCGCGCTCGCCTTCCCGCTCTGCGGCAACGACTTCCCGAACCCGGGTTCGTGCCCGCCCTTCCCCCTGACGACACCGGGCAACGGCAACCTCAACCAGGGCCAACCGACCTGGCACGTGGGCCTCAACTACCGCCCCGCACCGGGCACGTTGGTCTACGCAAAGTATGACCGCGGCTACAAGTCGGGCGGGTTCAATTCGAACGGCAGCGCACCTTCGGTGGATTACGGCCCCGAGAAGCTGGACGCGTTCGAAATCGGCACCAAGAACTCGCTGATGGGCAACACCTTGCAGCTGAACGCCGCAGTGTTCTACTTCGATTACAAGGGCTATCAGGGTTCGCAGTTCACCGACGCGACCTCCAGCGGCTCCGGCGTGTTCAACGTCGGCAGTGCCAAGGTGTTCGGCATCGAGGGCAGCCTCACCGCGCTCGCCAGCAAGACCACCCGCGTGAACCTCAACGCGGCCTATCTGCACACCAAGTTCGGTGACGGCATCCGGATCAACACGGGCGCCAATCCGCCGGTTTCGGTGGATATCAGCGGCAACCGCCTGCCCAATGCGCCGGAATTCACCGCATCGGGCTCGATCGAGCAGGATCTGCCCGTCTCGTTCGGCACGTTCACCGCGCGGATCGACGCGAAATACTCCTCGGACTTCTACTACGGAGTGTTCAACACGGTCGACACGCGTTCGTGGGACTACGTGCTGGCCAATGCGAACATCAAGTTCACACCGAACAACAGCTTCTGGGAAATCTCGGCCTACGTGCGCAACGTGTTCGACAAGCAGGTCCTGGCCTACGCGACGCAGAACTTCAACGCGGGCAGCAACACCTATCAGTTCCAGGCCCCGCGCACGTTCGGCGTGCGTGGCAGCGTGAAGTTCTGATCGGCACAAGCGCCTGACATGCAAAAGGGGCGGCGGCTGCAAGGCCGCCGCCCCTTTCGTTTGGCCGGATGGATCAGAAGTCCATCGGCGGCGTCGCGGCCGCCTTCTCATCCTTGGGCAGTTCGGCGATCAGCGCCTCGGTGGTGATCAGCAGGCTGGCGACCGATGCCGCATCCTGCAGCGCCGTGCGCACGACCTTGGCCGGGTCGATCACACCCGCCTTGACGAGGTCTTCATAGGCCCCGGTGGCCGCGTTGAAGCCCCAGGCGTAGTCCTCGCTCTCCAGCAGCTTGCCGACGATGTACGAGCCGTCCTCGCCCGCGTTGTCGGCGATCTGGCGCGTCGGCGCGCGCAGCGCGCGGCGGACGATGTCGATGCCGGACTGCTGGTCGTCGTTGGCGGGCTTGAGGTCACCCAGCTTCTGCGTCGCGCGCAGCAGCGCGATGCCGCCGCCGGGCAGGATGCCTTCCTCGACCGCCGCGCGGGTGGCGTGGAGCGCGTCGTCGACGCGGTCCTTCTTCTCCTTGACCTCGACCTCGGTCGCGCCGCCGACCCGGATGACGGCCACGCCGCCTGCCAGCTTGGCCACGCGCTCCTGCAGCTTCTCGCGGTCGTAGTCGCTGGTGGTCGTCTCGATCTGCGCGCGGATCTGCGCAACGCGCGCGTCGATCTCGCTGCGGGCGCCGGCGCCATCGACGATGGTGGTGTTGTCCTTGTCGATGATGACCTTCTTGGCGCGGCCGAGCATGCCGACGGTGACGTTCTCGAGCTTGGTGCCAAGCTCCTCGCTGACCACATTGCCCGCGGTGAGGATCGCGATGTCCTCGAGCATCGCCTTGCGGCGATCACCGAAGCCGGGCGCCTTGACCGCGGCGACCTTGAGCCCGCCGCGCAGCTTGTTGACGACGAGCGTCGCCAGCGCCTCGCCTTCCACGTCCTCGGCGATGATGAGGAGCGGACGGCCCGACTGCACGACCTGTTCGAGCAACGGGATGAGCGCCTGGAGGTTGGAGAGCTTCTTCTCGTGGATGAGGATGAAAGGATCGTCGAGCTCGACCTTCAGCTTCTCCGCATTGGTGACGAAATAGGGCGAGAGATAACCGCGATCGAACTGCATGCCTTCGACCGTCTCGAGCTCGGTCGCGAGGCTCTTGGCTTCCTCGACGGTAATCACGCCTTCGTTGCCGACCTTCTCCATCGCTTCGGCGAGGATGCGGCCGACTTCCTCGTCGCCATTGGCCGAGATGGTGGCGACCTGCGCGATCTCGCTGTTGGCCGAGACCTTCTTCGCGTGTGTTTCAAGATCGGCAACGACCGCCTTCACGGCCATGTCGATGCCGCGCTTGACGTCCATCGGGTTCATCCCCGCGCCGACCGCCTTGGCGCCTTCGCGCACGATGGCCTGGGCGAGCACGGTGGCGGTGGTGGTGCCGTCACCCGCCTTGTCGTTCTGCTTGTTCGCCACTTCGCGCAGCATCTGCGCGCCCATGTTCTCGAACTTGTCCTTGAGCTCGATCTCCTTGGCAACGCTGACGCCATCCTTGGTGATGCGCGGCGCGCCGAAGCTCTTTTCGATCACCACGTTGCGCCCCTTGGGGCCGAGCGTGACCTTGACGGCATTGGCCAGCGTATCGATGCCGCGCAGCATCCGCTCGCGCGCTTCGCCGGCAAACTTGACTTCCTTGGCAGCCATTGTGGCCTACCTCCTCTCAGATGGGTTGGACGAAAAAGGCGCCTGATCAGGCCGCCTTCTTGAGCTCCGCTGCGGGTTCGATCACGCCGAGGATGTCGCTCTCCTTCATGATGAGCAGGTCCTCGCCATTGATCTTGACCTCGGTGCCGGACCACTTGCCGAACAGGATCCTGTCGCCTTCCTTGACGGTGAGCGCGATAAGTTCGCCAGCCTCGTTGCGGGCACCGGCGCCGATGGCGATGACTTCGCCCTCCTGCGGCTTTTCCTTCGCGGTATCGGGAATGATGATGCCGCCGGCCGTCTTCTCTTCGGCCTCGATGCGGCGGACCAGCACGCGGTCGTGCAAGGGTCGGAAATGCATGCATAACCTCCAGTTGCAAAACGATGTGTTGAACGCCTCCCCCGCATGACCGGCAGGAGGCACCGAAAAGCTAGGTGCGGGCAAAATCGGCTTCAAGGGGGCGATGCGATTTTTTGGCACTCTACCCGGTTAAGTGCCAATATTTCAGATACTTGACGGATGCCCGCGAGTGAGGAAGACTGCCTTCCGTCCGGTGCGTGCCGGGGATGGCCGGGCCGGACCCTTGTGATGAAGGGAGCACCTGCCTTGCCTGATACGCCGCAACTTCCTGCCGTGCCCAGCCCTGATGGAGGCCTGCGCCTGCGCCTTCTCGGCTATGGACTGACAACCGCCGAGATCGCCTACTACCGGCCCGACTACCCGTGGCTGCTTCAGCTCTTCGCGTGGCAGGAATACGACGAGGCGCCGGACTTTCCGGTGCTGTTCGATTTCCTTGGCTTCTGGCGGCGCGACATCGGCGCGAAGATCCATTCGGTGCGGATCGCGCATGACCAGCTTATCCGCCCGGCCGAATGGCGCGCGGTGGACGGGGTCATCACGCTCGGGCCTTAGTGGCCCCACGTTCGCCCCGACGTAATGGCGCGCCGGTTGAAACCGCGGCTCAGGGCTTTATCCGTGTCAGCCGGATATCGACCTCGCGGTCGACATAGTCCCATTCGGCGCATGCCCGCAGCCGCTCGAGCATGTGGTCGAAGGCCGCTTCCTGATCGGGCGCGAATTCGAACCAGGTGAGGAAATCAAACTCTTCGCCATGATCGCGTGAATGGTAGAGCTTGCGCGCGACACCAGGCAGATAATCGAGCCCGATCGGCAGATGCGAACCACGCTCATAGACCGCCCGCCGCTCATCCTGCGCCATGGCCCACCATTCGGCTGATTTGCGGATCGGTATCAGCGCGGCGCGGGTGGAAGCGGGGCGCCCCAGCCCTTCCTGCTTGGCCTGCAGCGCCGCGCGTTCGGATGCCGTGGTGTAACGCAGATTGCTGCCGGCACCGGACAGCGTCCAGACAGCGGCGCCCGAACTGGGAACCGCATCGATCGCCAGAAAGTGCGCGGTAGGCAGGCTCTCGCCGCGGAACGGGCGGATGGATGTGATTCGCCACTGCCCGCTGTAACCGCCGACAAAGCGGCTGAGGGAAATGGAGTCGCGTACAGTCATGGTGAACCCTCTCATTTAGGACGCCGGCGAGGCGCAGTGAGCAGACATCGGGAAGCAAGCGCAGGCGCGCACTTACCGCAAAGCGAGCACGACCTGATGGGCGGAGCCTTCGGCACCTGCCGCTGGGACAGCGCTGCAGATCAGCACCTCATTCGGCCCACACGCGGCTGAGGTTTCCCTGAAATAGGTAACCGCGCCGGACAGCAACGGCACCTTGCAAGCGCCGCATGCACCCTCGCGGCAGCCGAATTCAGGTGAAAGACCCGCGCCTTCCGCAAGTTCGAGCAAGCTGCCCGCGCCGGGCGACCATGTACTGCGCGTGCCCGCCGCATCGAACACCACATCGACGGGCTCGGTCGCCGGCAGAGCCAGAGGCTCGGCAACCGAATTCGCGACCTGCCGCTTCAGCGACAAGGCGCCGAACGCTTCGGCGAAGATCGCGTGATCGGCCACCCCGTGGTCGATGAGGATGTCGTAGACCGACTGCATGTAGCCGGGCGGTCCGCATAAATAGAAGTCATGGCGCTGAAAGCCGAGGTACTTGCGGAACATCTCTGCCGAGAGCACCCCATGCTCCTCGTATTCCCTGCCGAGCACGGCATCGCCGATGTCCTTGAGCAGGCGAACAAGGGTCATTCTGCCCTTGGAGCGCTCGGCCAAACGGCTCAGTTCGTCATCGAATCCACGCTCGGACGTGTTGCGGGCTGCATAGAAGACAATGACCGGGCGCATCGCGCCGGTCCGTTCGCTCTCCTCGACGAGATGACTGATCATGGCCAGAATGGGCGTGATCCCGACCCCCGCCGCGACCATGACCGCAGGATGCGCCGGCGCGGTATCGATGACGAAGTCACCGCCCGGCACGCGGCACTCGATCAGGTCACCCTCGGCGACATCGTCGTGCAGTTGGCCCGAACCCACACCCAGCTTGCGCACGCTGATGCGAAGTTGCGGCGCGGAAGGGGCGACCGAAATGGTGTAGGTCCGCAGCAGGGCGGGCTGGTCGCCGCGCTGCTCAAGCCGGATCGGCAGGTGCTGTCCGGCCTTGTGCGGAGCCGTCGGCGCACCATCGGCCGCCTCGAGGTAGAACGACTTGATCACCGCGCTTTCCCTGGCGATCCGCGCGATTCTGAACTTGCGCCATTCTGACGGGCCGGACGAAGCGATTGGGGATGACATGGCCTTGCTCCATTGGTCGGGGTGGACAGGGAAAGCGGTGCACACGGCTTATGCGGCGATCACGAGGAGGACCCTTGCGGTGAGCGCGGCGCAGATCTTGCCGCCAAAGGCGAGGACACCCTTGACCGCCGTGCGATCGAGCGAGGAAAGCCGGGCTTGCAGCATGTGCCTGGCGCGGAACAGCCGCGTCTTGACCGTTGCGGGAAGAATATCGAGCGCGGCGGCGGTCTCCTCGACGGTCATTCCTTCGATCTCGCGCAGGATGAAGACCGTCCGGTAGATCTGCGGCAAGCTGCCGAGCGCCTGCTCCAGCGCCTTGCGCAACTGCACGTTGGCGACGTGCTGTTCGGGAGTCTGATAGGCCGTATCGACCTCTTCGCCGATATCTGTGCCGGGCGGCATCGCATGCCCGAGCAAGGCCGCTCGGCGGCGCGCCGAACGGCGCCGGACACGCGCCTCGTTGATGACGATGCGCGTGAGCCAGGTCGACAGCTTCGATCGCCCCTCGAACGTGTCGATTGCGGCAAACGCTTTCAGATAAGCGCTCTGAACGGCATCTTCTGCTTCGGCACTATCCCGCAGCACCGCCCAGGCCGCTCGAAACAGCCGCTGGTTGTTGCAGGTCGCCACATAGCGGACCGCACCAGCGTCGCGCGCGCGGAACAGCGCGACAAGTTCGGCTTCGTCGAGGTGCGCATAGCTCCCTCCCCCGGGCCGCATCAACGCCCGCCCGTCCGTGCGTCCCGGATCGAGGCGAGGAACTCCCGGCGCAAGTCGCGATCATCCTGAAAGTCGCCGTGCCAGCATTCTGTCCGCATCGTGACGCCACGTTGATTGACCCCGCGTGTCGCCATGCAGCCATGGGTCGCATCGATCACCACGGCAACACCGCGCGGCGCCAGAACATCCCACAGGGTCATCCCGATCTGCTGGGTCAGGCGCTCCTGCAACTGGAGCCGCCGGGCATACGCATCGACAAGGCGGGACAGTTTCGAGATGCCCACAACCCGCTCACGTGGGCGATACCCGACATGGGCCACCCCGATGATCGGCGCCATGTGGTGCTCACATGTCGATACCAGCGGAATATCGCAGAGCAGGACGGTTTCCTGATAGGCCTCCGCCTCGCAGAACGTGCGTTCGAGCAAGGCGGCCGGATCGATCGCATAACCGGAAAACCACTCGCGATAGGCCCGCGTCACGCGCGCCGGCGTATCGAGCAATCCTTCGCGCTCGGGATCGTCTCCCGCCGCCCGGATCAGGGTGCGCACCGCGGTTTCGATCTCCAAGGTGCTCGGCGTTCCCGGTTTGAAAACGGCTTCTACAGCTGCAGGACGGCTCGATTCTGCCTGGCATTGCGTGAGCTTCAAGAAGAACGTTCCTTTTCGGATCGGCAGCCAAGCGCACGGGCGCGCGCGCGTGCGGTATTCGCCGCGAGACGCCCGGACGGTTACTCGGCGATTAGATGCCGCACGTCCGCTCAGGTTTCAGATTTTCTTGAGTCCACACGCGGCAATCGAGCCGCTCTGCGCATGAGGCTGATCAGCGAGTGGTGGTCGCGTACGGATGCCCAGTGGGCCTTCAGGCCGCCTGCGCTGCCTTTGCCGCCAGGAACGCCGGGCGCGTGCTGCAGCGCTGCCAATAGGCCGCGATTTCGGGGCTGAACTTGTAGTCGAGCGCCAGGTCCTTCGCGAGGAGGAGTGCGTAGGCGGTGCACACATCGGCCATGGTGAAGCGGCTGGCGCAAAGCCATTCACGGCCATCGGACAGCGCGCGGGTGAGATGCTTGAGGCGCGAGAAGAACCACTGGGTGTAGTCGTCCGCGGCTTGGCTCAACCGGCGCTCTTCGGGTTCGAGACGGGTGTAGCGCAGGACGATGGTCTGCGGGAACGTGAGCGTCGCTTCGCTGCGAAGGAGCCAATCGAGGTAGAGGCCGTAGTCGGGTTCCTCCGGCGCGAGGGCCAGCGGCGTCGGGCCGTAGCGGGTGGCGAGGTAGTGCGGGATCGCGCTGGACTCCGTCATCCGCGTCTCACCGTCGACCATGAGCGGGATCGTGCCGAGGGGGTTCGCATCAAGGTATTCCGGCACGCGGAAGCGCGGGGGGAACGGCATGGTGTGGAGCGTATAGGCCAGCCCCATCTCCTCGAGCGCCCAGAGCGCGCGGAACGAGCGCGCATCGCGGCAGTGGTAGAGTTCGATCATTGTGTTGCTCTAACTACCCCTCCGACCCGCCTTTGGCAGGCCACCTCCCCATTTGCCCCTTCGACAAGCTCAGGGGAAAATGGGGAGGATCGTTTAGATCAGCCCCCGGCTGATGAGGCATTCCTGCACCGCGCGTTCGCCCATGTCGATGGCGGTGTTGGTAAAGGCGCTGCCCGCCGCGTCGGCATTGGCGATGGCAATGCGGCCGAAAGTCTGGCGGCCGATGACGTGGGGGCGCTGCTCGTCCGGCACATCGGGATCGCCGAGCGTATCGTAGGTATAGGCATAGCCGTGCGGCCAGCGGTTGACCGTGATCCCGGCGATATCGCGCGCGGCGTTGAAGCCCGCAGCCCCGAGCATGCGCTGGAGCTGGCTGCGGATCTCGCGCTCGATGGCGGGGTATTCCTCGGCCAGCATCGCGGCGCGGCCGATGCGGTTCTGCTCCTTGCGCGGCAAACCGGGCTGGTTCGGATTGCGAACCATGTGGATCACCACCGGTTCGTCGGGCGTGTGCGCGCTCTTGTAGCCGCCGATGTCCACCGGATAATCGAGCGAGGCACCGATATGGTAGCCATTGGGCGCGCCGATCGACTTGACGCCGAGCTTGGCCCAGGGGCGCCAGTTCTTCACCAGCACGTTGGTATACTGCATCGGCACCTTGGAGGCATAATGCAGCGCATCCTTCTGCGCCTGCGGCAGATCGGGCACGATGAAGGGGATCACCATGTTGAAGCAGGCCATGATGACGTTCGCGCCCGTTACCGCAATGCGCTTGCCATCCTTCACATAGACGACGCGCACGGCCTTCTCGGTCTGGCGCGCCACCTTGCCGATATGTTCGGCGCGGATGACCATGCTCTTGAGGCGCAGGCGGGTGGGGTTCGCGGGATTGTCGAGCGCCGCATAGCGGGCGGGCGCGAGGACGACGCTTTCCTGATCGAGCTTGTCTGAGGGGAAGGCTCCGGGGATCAGGCGGCTGACGAGCAGGCGCGCGACGGTGGCGTTGCCGTCCGGCCAATGGAAATGCTGCGCCTCGGCGGTGATCTGCTTGGGCAGTTCCATGGCCGCAAAACCCGGCATCCGCCCACCGAGCGCGGCTTCCCACGCGGGCAGCGTATCGACGCGCTTGTTGTTGCGGAAGTAGTGGCCGAGGAAGAAGGGCAGGCTTTCCGGCAGCATCTTCGCGTGCTTGAGGAGATAGTCCTGATAGCTGATGTGCCGCAGGTACTCGGCGCGGGCTTCCGGCGTCAGGTCCGGGAGGTAGTTGACCTTTTCGGTGTAGATCCGCGTGAGGTCGGCGCGCACTGCCGGGGTGAGCGGGGCTTCGGCGAAGAACTGCGGCCACGGTTTGCTGCCGGTTCCGGTGACAAGCTTGTCGGCAAGGAAGTGCTCCTTGTCGAAGAAGGTGGCCGAGCCAAGGCCATCGTAGGCCTTGGTCTCGTAGCGGTGGTAGCTCGTCAGATCGACGCCGAGGTCCGCCAGCAGCTTCTTCGAGGTGAAACTGTAGGGGAACGGCGATTCAATGCTCATCGTGCCGCCGTAGGCAAGGATGGTGCGGCCTTCGTAGGTGAACTCGTTGCGCTTGGCGTGGCCGCCGAAATCGTCGTGGTTGTCGAGGATCAGGATCTTGCGGTCGTCGCCCAGCGCCTGCCGGTAGAACCAGGCAGCGGAGAGGCCGGAAATGCCGCCGCCGACGATGACGAGATCGTAGTGCTCGCCGCTGTCCTCGGCCTGCAAGGCGCCGTTGAAATCGCCGTCGCGCGCCATGTGCGCGGCTTCGAACGAGCCGGGGTACTGGCCGCGCAGACCGGTGAGTGCGGGGGGATAGTCGCTGGCAGGCGCGGCAGTGGATATTGCCGCTTGCGCCATAGCCTTCGGCGCTGCGGCCATGGCGGCACCTGCCGCGACACCGCCGATGAAATCGCGCCGGGCAATCGGCAAATGGAGTCCCAGTTCCTTGTCCGACCACTCGCCCATGGCATGTCCCCCGTTTCTGCGCGCCGCGTCGCCATGATGTGTAATCGCAAAGCGGCCTTGCGCAATCGCCGAAATTGCGGCCTCATCGAGCCGACTTCGATAGGAGACCGCCGATGCTTCGTCCGCTGCTTGCCGCCGCCCTGATTGCTGTTGCCGCCCCCGCCGCCGCGCAGACAGCGCCGAACCCGGCGGATACCTGCAAGACCGATCCCAAGTTCCGCGAGCTGGATTTCACGCTGGGCAGCTGGGACGTCTACACCGGGACCACGAAAACCGACGAAGTGACGATGGCGCTGATCCTCAACGATTGCGCGATCGAGGAGCACTGGAAGAAGACCGACGGCCACCCCACCGGCAACGGCATCGGCCTGTTCAACTATTCGCGGCTGCTGAAATCGTGGGGCTATACCTGGGCGACCGATGACGGCGCGGCGACGGTGTTTCGCGGCAACCTCGTGAAGCCGGGCGAGATGCGTTACGTAACGGAAAAACCGCTGCCGAACGGAAAGGTGCGGCTGCGGCACTGGACGCTCTATGCGATGCCGGACGGGACGATCCGCGAACTCGCCATCGGCACCGAAGATGGCGGTGCGACGTGGACGACCGACTACGACCTCAAGTGGGTGCGCAAGAAGTAGGCGGCCTTAGCGCCCACCGAAGAATGGCTATTTGAAGAATGGCAGGGGCGCCCCTACCCCGGCATCGAAAGCGCGCCAGTCCTCGCCCAAAGCGGTGAGCACGCTGGCGGCGATCTGGCTTTGCGTGAGGCAAGCCGAGCCTGCGGGCGCTGCGTGAACGCCGGGGCCAATGGCGGCAAGCCAGATCGCGTCCGAGCCGATGAAGCCTTCGGGATCGGCGATCGTGTAATCCTGCGGCGCAAGCTTCCAACCGGCAGCGCTGCCATGTTCGGTCCAGTAAGCGCCGGGCTTGGCGCCGCGGCCATGGTCGGTGGTGACGATCAGCGTGGTGCGCCCGCGCCACGCCGGGTCCGCCTGCGCCATGCGCCAGAGCTCGGCGATGAAATCATCGTCGCGGTTCATCGCAGAGAGGTACTGGGCGTAGTCGCCTTCGTGCGCAAACTCATCGGTATCGCCAAGCGCGACATAGAGCACGCGCATGCCGCCGGCGGTGCGGAGCGCGTCCTGCGCCATGCGCATCGTCCGCGTTTCGGTGGGCAGTTTCCCGGCATCTTCGGCATTCACCGGCACGCCGCTGCGCTTGTCGTTGATGATATAGGGGAAGACATCCCAGGTGCCGTACATGCGGACCTGACCCGCAAAGGCCGGGCGCCGGTTCAGCCATTCGAGGAATGTCGTGTTGCGGTTCCAGTTCTTGTCGTTGCTGGTGATGGCGGGGTCGGGCCTGCCGGTGAGCAGTTCGTTGTAGCCGGGGTAGGAGAACCACATCGGATTGGTCACGCGCATGCACTGGCCTGCATCGCGGTTGCCGTGGAGCACGCCGCCCATCGTCGGCAGGCTGTGCAGGAACGGCATGACCGCCGGGCCAGTACTCCAAGCCTTTTCGACCGTCTCCTTCCAGTCGGGATGGGTGAACTTGGGGTCCACCGCCAGCGCCTTGTCGGCCCCGCGAAACACCTCCTGCCAGCGCGTGCCATCCATGGTGACAAGGATCAGGCGCTGGCCATCGGCAGGGGCTTCGCCGCGCGCGATGGCGGGGAGCAGGAGAAAAGCTAGGGCAAGCAGCGCGCGGAGCATGGCATTCCCTCCCATCAGAACTTGCGCCCCACCCGGAAGCTGACGAAGCGGGGCCGCAGCGGATAGACGACCACCGAGCCCGGCCCGCAAATCGCGATGGCGCAAGTCGCGGTGCGGCTCTGCTGCGCGCGCTTGTCGCCCACGTTCTCGATGGTGAGCGAGGCCGACCAGTTGTCGCGGCTGACCCCGGTCGAGATGTCGAACGTGGTATAGGTCGGCTGGATGCCGATCAGGCGCGCTTCCTCGACATCGAGCGAGGAGGTGACGGTGGATTGGTGGAACACGGCGCCTTGCAGATAGGCATCGAACGGGCCGAGCGGGAACTCGTAGCGCGCGAGGCCCGAGAGCTTGAAGCGCGGGCTGCCCGCGAAGCGGGTTCCCGCCGGGGCGCGCAGGGAATTGGGATTGCCCGCTGGACTGGGGATCGTGCAATCGAACGCGGCATTGGTATATCGGCACAGGTCCGTGGTGATGACGGCTTCGACCAAAGTGCCGGAGGCCTGCAGCGAAAGGCCGCGCGTGGGGATCACGGTGAGGTCGGCCTCGATGCCCTTGGAGCGGGCGCGACCAGCGTTGACGATGTCGGTGATCCCGTTCTGGTCGCTGGTGACGGCGAACTGTGCCTGCGTGAGCTTTTCGAGGAACAGCGCGCCGTTGAACAGGACTTTGCCGCCAAGCCAACTGGTCTTCCAGCCAATCTCGTAGTTGGTGAGCTTTTCGACCGCATAGGCGGGCGCGGTGGGGCGGCGGTTGATCCCGCCGGGGCGGAAGCCGGTCGACCACGTCGCATAGAGCAGCTTGCCGGGTGCGGCCTTCCAGCTGAGGTTGAGCTTGTGCCTGACGCCCGAGCCGGTGGCCTTGGTGTTGATGTTGTCACACGGCCTTTGCGTGCCATAGGCGCCTACGGTGCCCGGGAAGCACAGCGCCTCGCCGACCGCGCTGCGGGTGCCGTTGAAGCCGAAGAAGCCGATCACGTTGTTGTCGTACTTGTAGGCGCGCAGGCCGCCGGTCAGCGTCAGCGTGGGGACGATGTCGAAGGCGGCTTCGGCGAAGGCGGCGTAGTCGCGGTCGGTGCGGAACTGGATATTGGCGTAGTTCACCCCCGGCAAGCCGGTGACGGACTGCACATCGGCGAGGTTCGGGACGGTGTAGAGATTGCGCCAGTTGTTGGTCTGGCGCTGGTAGAACAAGCCCGCGACGATCCGCAGGCGGTCCGTGGAGGGCGACGCGATGCGCAGTTCGTGGCTCTGCTTGGTGAAGCGCTCGTCCTGGCTGACGATCTGCGCGGGGTTGATCAGATTGCCGGCGTTGTCGAAGAAGTTGTTGCCGAAATAGTCCGGCGTACTGGCGTAGGCGGTATCGTAGAAGAACGCGTAGTCGGCATAATCGGAGGTGTACCGCGCCTCTCTCGCGAAATAGGCGCCCGCATAAGTCAGATCGAAATGGCCGATCTTGCCTTCGATGGCGAGGCTGGCCTGATACCACTTGTCTTCCTGCTTTTCCGGGAAAAACCGCGTGGTCTTGAGATCGCCGACCGAGGGCTTGTAGGCGAAAGTGCCGTTGGAGGTCTGGCGCTGGCCGATGAGCGTGGCGGTCGCCGTCCAGTTGTCGTCGAGATCGACCTTGAGCGCGGCGCGGCCGCCATAGGCTTCGATCGAGTTCTGGTCGCGGCCAACAAGGTCCTTGTTGTCGCGGATCGCGCCCGAGGTGGGATAGGTCACGCCGCGCGGGGCGCGCACGTTGTCGATATAGCCGCCGTCGTACTGGTAGAATCCGACCACGCGCAGCGCGATGCGGCTGGACAGCGGGATGTTGAGATAGCTTTCGGCGATCCCGCCCCGCTTGCCGTGGACGACGGTGTTGGCGGTGAGATCGACCGAACCGGAAAAGGCCTTGGTGTCGGGCTTGTTGGTGATGATGCGCAAGGTGCCCGCCTCGCTGCTCGCGCCGAACAGCGTGCCTTGCGGGCCGGCCAGCGCCTCGACGCGGGCGATATCGTAGACGTGGACGTCGATAGTCGAGCCGATGGTCGTGACCGGCTGCTCGTCGAGATAGACGCCGACGGTGGGGAGCGAGCCGGTGGAGAGGCGGTTGCCGTTGGAAAGGCCGCGGAAATAGACTTCGGCCTGCCCGGGGCCGTAGCTCGAGTAGGAGAGGCTGGGGAGGAACTTGGCGTAATCGTTGAAATTGCGGACGTTGCGTTCGGCCAGTGCCTCGGTGGAAAGCGCGACGATCGAGAGCGGGACGTCCTGCAGTTTCTGCGCGCGCTTCTGCGCAGTGACGACGATTTCGCCGGGCTGAGCTAGAGCATCTGCCGCGTCTGCTTGTGCCGGATTTGGGATGTCCTGGGCATGGACCGGACTGACGGCTGCCAATGCAGAGGCCGATACCCCACAAATCCAGCGTTTCTTGTTGCTCACAGCCCATTCCCCCTGCCTGTGTTCCAATGATCTATCTATCGGCGATGACGACGTAATTACAGTGCGGTTGATGCCCCTGCACACGTTGCAGGCTGTGGTGGACTTTCCCGCGGGGGAATGGAAACTACGCCGCGTAAGGGGAAATCATGCCATGACCACCAGACACGCCTGTGCCGCCGCGATGGCAGCCATGCTCGTCCTTGTCTCTCAAGCCTCGCATGCAGCCGATGCAGCGCTTGTGCGGCCGACTGCAGGCCAGCTTGCCTTCCGCGATCTGTACCGCGAGCTTGTCGAGACGGACACTTCGCTCGCTACCGGCAGTTGCACCGCGCTGGCAGAGAAGATCGCGATACGTTTCCGCGCTGCAGGCTTCGGCGACGATCAACTGACGCTGTTCACGGACCCGGCCCTCCCGCTCGATGGCGGCCTGGTCGTTACCGTGCCCGGCACGTCGGCCAAGGCGAAGCCGATGCTGCTGCTTGGCCATATTGACGTGGTGAATGCGCGGCGCGAGGACTGGGTGCGCGATCCCTACGGCTTCATCGAAGAGGGCGGATACTTCTACGGGCGCGGCACGTCCGACATGAAATTGCTCGATGCGATCTGGATCGACACCTTGGTCCGCTTCAAGGCCGAGGGCTTCAGGCCAAAACGTACGATCAAGCTCGCGCTGACATGCGGCGAGGAATCCGGTGCGCGGATGAACGGGGCCAAATGGCTGGCCGAAAATCGCCCTGATCTGATTGCTGCCGCATTTGCGCTCAACGAAGGCGGCAACGGGACGACCGATGGGCACGGCAAGGTGCTCAGCCAATCGATGCAGACGGGCGAGAAAGCCAACCACAATTTCGAACTGCAGGCGACCAATCCCGGCGGGCACAGCTCGCTGCCGGTGGATGACAATGCGATCTACGAGCTGGCAGACGCGCTGGCACGGGTGCGAGCGCTGAAGTTCCCGGTCCACTTCAACGATACGACCCGCACCTACTTCGCAAAAGTCGGTGCTGCGCGCGGGGATGCTTTGGGAGTGGCAATGGCCCGCCTTGCCGCCAATCCCGCCGACCAGTCGGCAGAAGCCATCGTGGCCGCGGATCGCACGATGAATGCATTGCTGCGCACCACATGCGTCGCCACGCTGCTCGAAGGGGGCCATGCAGCCAATGCCCTGCCCCAGCGCGCCAAGGCCAATATCAACTGCCGAATCGTACCCGGCGAGGATGGCGACACCACCCGCGCTGCACTGATCAAGGCAATTGCCGATCCGCGCATCACGGTCACTCCGGTTGGCCGAGTGCGTCCACTCGCGGTGCCCCCGCCGCTCGACCCGCGCATCATGGGGCCGGCAGAAAAGCTCGCCGCCCAGCACTATCCGGGCGTGCCGTTCGTCCCCGCGATGCTGGCCGGCGCAACCGATGCCACCTACCTCGGGCCGCTCGGCATCCCGACGTACGGGGTGCCGGGTCCGCTGCTCGATCCGGACGGCAACGGTCTCCACGGCCTCAACGAACGACACTCGGTGGAAGGCGCTTACCGCGCACGCGATTACCTCCACGATCTGGTGAAGATCTACGCCGCGCAGGAGTGAGCGATCAGGGCCGCACCAGCAGGTTGCCGGTGTGGCCGCCCGCGAAAAGCAGCAGCAGCGCTTCCGCGAAATGGTCGATGCCTTCGACCATGTGCTCGGGCAGATCGAGCTTGCCCTCCTGCATCAGCGCGGCGATCTCGGCCTTGGCTTCTGGGAGACGCGCGGCGTAATGCGTCACGACGAAGCCCTTCATCGTCGCATTGCGCTCGGCCAGCTTGAGGTAGTTCCTGGGACCGCGAACGTTGGCGAGGTCCGAGTATTGCGAGATCGCGCCGCAGATCGCGATGCGCGCATCGGCAGGCGCGAGATTGGCGAGGGCAACGTCGAGGATTTCGCCGCCGACATTGTCGAAGAACACATCGATCCCGTCAGGCGCGGCGGCGGCGACTTCGGCGGCGAGATCGGCATTCTTGTAGTCGATCGCGACGTCCGCGCCGAGCTTCTCCGTGAGGTAGCGGCACTTCGCCGGGCCGCCGGCAATACCGATCACGCGGGCGCCGCGCGCCTTGGCGAGCATGACGACCATCGAGCCGACCGCCCCCGCTGCGCCCGAGACGAGCACGGTATCGCCGCCCTTCACGTCCGCCACCGCGACAAGGCCGACCCATGCGGTGAGCCCGGTCGTGAGGCCAAGCGGGCCGACATAATCCGCCGGTTTGAGGCTGTTCGAAAGGTCGAGTTTGGTCAGCGCGGCGGCAGGAGTGAGCGCATGGGTCTGCGCCGCCAGCATGCCGTACACCCAATCGCCCACTGCCAGCGCGGGATCGGCGCTTTCGACCACCTGCCCCACCCCGAGAGCGCGGATCGTGGTGCCAAGGCCTGCCGTCTCGTGGAAGCTGCCGGGGGTGAGCGTGGTGCGGATCCACGCGTCCATCGAGAGCGTATCGACTTTCACCACGACGTGGCCTGCCGGAACATCTGCGATTTCGCTGTCCTCGACGCCGAAGTCTTCGAGAAGCGGCAGGCCCTCGCGGTATTGCTTGAGGAAGATGCGGCGGTTGGTGTGGGGCATAGCTTGCTCCGCTTGGTTTGGCCTGTGCGCCGAGAGCTAGGTGCCCCTACCCGGCGGTGCCATTGCCATTTTGACTAGCGAACCCGGCGGCAGCCCTGCCTCAAGGTGTAGGCGCCCCCTTGCCCGAGGCGGCTCGCGGCGGCAGACTGGCCGAAACGGGACGGGGACGAGACCATGCGCGCGAGGATGTTGATACCAGGTGCGGGCATCGCCTTGGCCGTGGCAGGCAGCGCCGCTGCGCAATCGGCGCAGGATGCGGGCAGTATTCTCGGCGCCATTCTCGGCCGCCCGGCCCCGTCCGCCAGCAGTGCACCGACAAGCACCGCGCCGCCGCCCGGAGTGACCGACAGCGAAGCCTCCAGCGGGCTCAAGCTGGCGCTGGGCAAGGCGGCGGAAAAGGTCGTGGCGCAGCTGGGCCGACCCGGCGGGTTTGCCGATGATCCGCGCGTGCGCATCGGGCTGCCGGGGCCGCTCGGCAAGCTGAACGGGCTGTTTCAGACGCTCGACCGCGCCGGGGTGGGCGGCGGACTTTCGGCCAAGCTCAACGCCGCTGCGGAAGGTGCGGTAGGCAAGACACTGCCGCTGCTCAAGACGGCGATCACGCGGATGACGGTGACCGATGCGCTGGGGCTCGTGACCGGCGGCGAAACCTCCGCCACCGACTACTTCCGCCGCACGATGGGTCCGGACCTCCAGACCGCGATGACGCCGGTCGTTGCCAAATCGCTTTCGGGCGTGAAGGCGTTCCAGGCGCTCGACAATTTCACCGCGAAGAACAGCCTGATCGCGGGCCAGTTCGGCGCGAAAGACCTGACCGGCTATGTCACCCAGAAGGCGAGCGACGGGGTATTCCTCTACCTCGGCGAGCAGGAACGGGAGATCCGGCGCAATCCGCTCGGCACCGGGAGCAAGCTGCTGGGCAGGATCTTCGGGAAAGCGGGCTAGCGCTCAGCCAACCTTGCGCTGGTTTGCGGCGGGATCGGGCAACGGCGCCAGAATGGACCTGATCGCCACGGCGGCGATCCGGCCGTCATCATCAAGGCGCAGCGGCTGCGAGAATTCGACCCCCATGCGGTCGTCGCTCGCCCAGCGGCAGGTGGCGGTGACGGTGTGGCCGTCTGAGAGCTGGATGCGGAAGATGGTGCCCGGCGGCACGTTCCACAGGCCCTCGATCAGCGCGCCCGTCAGCGACATGTTGCGCACGGTGCCGTTGTAGCGATGGCCGCCGTGGTCGAGCACCACGCGGCGGAGCATGGCCTGGCGCGAGGCGCGGGCCGAACGGGGGCCGCGGGCGATCGCCATGAGGCCGGTGGCGAGGCGCGACTGGGTGGCGGACGCAGACAGCGGGCGTTCGTAGATATAGCCCTGCACATGGCTGCAGCCGAGCATGCGCACGAGATCGAGTTCGTCGAGCGTTTCGACGCCTTCAGCGGTCGTTTCCATGCCGAGCGCTTCGGCAAGGCTGACGATCGAGGCGATGATCGCGCCGTTGCGGCTGCCGGCCTGCGTGGCGCCGCGCACGAAGGACTGGTCGATCTTGATCTTGTCGAAGGGCGCGCGCTTCAGATAGCCGAGCGAGGAATAGCCGGTGCCGAAGTCGTCGAGCGCAAGGCGCACGCCGATGCCCTTGAGCGCGCGGAACATCGCCTCGGTCGCCTTGTCGTCACCCAGGAACACGCTTTCGGTGATCTCGAGTTCGAGCCGGTCGGGATGGACTGCGGCGGACGCGAGCGCGCTGGTCACCATCGAAGGCAGCGCCGGATTGGCGAACTGGAGCGGCGAGACGTTGACCGCGACGCGCACGTCATCCGGCCACTGTGCGAGATCCTGGCACGCCGTGCGCAGCGCCCATTCGCCGATCGAGACAATCAGCCCCGCATCCTCGGCAATCGGCACGAACTTGGCGGGCGAGATGAAGCCGTGGACCGGGTGGTTCCAGCGCAGCAGAGCCTCGAAGCCGGTGATCCGCTCGGTCGCGGTCTGGACGACGGGCTGGTAGTAAA
Source organism: Novosphingobium sp. AAP93 (assembly GCF_001296055.1). Taxonomy (NCBI): domain Bacteria; kingdom Pseudomonadati; phylum Pseudomonadota; class Alphaproteobacteria; order Sphingomonadales; family Sphingomonadaceae; genus Novosphingobium; species Novosphingobium sp. AAP93. Next base: position 57,571 of record NZ_LJHZ01000039.1, on the reverse strand, counting down.
GCTCGAGATTGCCGTGTGTGATCGCGTCGCGCAGGTCTTCCTCGAGCTGGCGGCGCTCCTCGGCATCGCTGTGGAGATCGGCGGCATAGAAGTGATAGCGCCCACGCCCGGCGTCCTTGGCGGCGTAGAGCGCGAGGTCGGCATTGCGGATGAGCGCTTCGCTGGTGACGCCGTCGTCGGGCGCCAGCGCGATGCCGACCGAGGCGCCGATCATCACGCGGCTGTTCTCGATGGAATAGGACTGGCTGAGCGTCTCGATGATGCGCTCGGCGAGGTGAGCCAGCTGCTCGCGGGCGATCTTGCCGGCAAGGATGACCTGGAATTCGTCGCCGCCAAGCCGCCCGACGCGGCCGACGGTGCCGATCACGCGTTCGAGCCGCTGCGCGACCTGCTTGAGGAGGGCATCGCCGGCCGGGTGGCCGAGCGTATCGTTGACCTGCTTGAAGCGGTCGAGATCGAGCAGGAACACGGCGCAGGCGCGGTTCTGCTCGTTGGGCGCGGTGAGAATCTTCTCCAGCGTCTGCGACATCTGGAAGCGGTTCGAGAGGCCGGTGAGCGAATCGAAATGCGCGAGGCGCGAGGCGTGCTCCTGCGAGCGGCGCTTTTCGGTGAGATCGGTGCCCGAGCCGCGGAAGCCCTGGAAGTTGTTGAACGCGTCGTAAGTCGGGCGGCCCGTCACCGACCACCAGCGCTCCTCATCGTAGACGGCGGCGCGCACCGCCAGTTCGCTGAAGCTGGAGCGGGCGGAGAGGTGGAAGGCGAGCGTGCGCTCGCCCTCGCCCGATTGCTCGGAAAGGTTGAACAGTTCGGCAAAGGGTCGGCCGATGATCTCGTCCACCTTGCGGCCGAGGACATGCGCGACGGGCCGCGAGATATAGGTGATGAGGCCGCGGCGGTCGGTTTCCCAGAACCAGCCCTGCCCGGTCTCCTCGTAATCGGCGAGGATTTCCTCGGCGCGGGTCTGGATACGCACGCCCTCTTCGACCGCGATGCGCACCTTGAGATCGATCTCGCGCTGGCGGAGATAGGCCGCGACCGCGATCACCCCGCCGATCACCAGCGAGAGAATGCCGCCAGCGAAATGCGTGACCCAGGTGACGCCCGACCACATCGCGACTTCGGCGGTGAGCATGCCGGCAAGGCGGCCCGATTCGGTGACCGTGGCGAGCAGCGAGATGGTGACGAGAAGCGCCAGCGCCTGAACCCACGGCACCACGCCGCTGCTGGCCCACATGCCGATCGCGTAACCATAGATGAACAGCGGAATGCCGATCGAGGCCGCCATCAGCGCCATGCGGACGATGGTGGGATGGTCGCGGCTCTCCTCGTAGGCCGAAGTGAAGCGCGCGACGAACAGCAGGGCGGAAGCCAGCAGTGCAAGCAGCGGCGCGATGATCGGGCGGACGGAGAAATTGGCAAGCGCAAGGCCGAGCACGCCCAGCACCATCGGCAAGGCCATATGCGGCCATTCGCGAGCGATCAGGCCTCTGCCCGGCCCGGTGCCGAACAGGAACGTGCCGCCAGCGACATCGGCGCGGCTGATCGGCGCGGTCGGCACGCGGTCCCTGCGCCGCTGCGTGCGCGCGAAATCGCGCACCGCGCGCGTCGGCTCGGCCTGCAAAGCAGCGGGGTCCCCGGTCGGTTGGCTCATCACCCGTCAATTGCGCTTAACTGCTTTGAGAAACCGTTAAGCGTGCCCCCATTCCGGACTTTTTTCCGCAGATTTCCTTGGGTTTGCTTTTGCTTGCCACGACGCGGTGCTAGGGGCAGCGGCAAGCTGTTGTTTTACCAGAACCTCGAGGATTTCGCGTGGCCACGACCGCCAGTTTCACGATGATCGGCGTTGCCGGACGGCGCCTGCGGGTGGGCCAATGGCATGTCCAGCCGGCGCCGGGTGCCAAGGCGCCTGCACCGCACCCGCTGGTGATCCTGAGCGGGATCGGCATGAACATGGAAATGCTCGAGCCGATCGCGCGGCGCCTGCCGGACCGCCGGATCATCAGTTTCGACATGCCGGGCATCGGCCAGTCACCCGATCCGATCTTCCCCTACACGATCCCGCATATGGCGCTGACATTGGCGGCGCTGCTCGACCGGCTGCGGATCGATTGTGTCGATCTGCTCGGGATCAGCTGGGGCGGCGCGGTGGCGCAGCAGTTCGCCTTCCAGCACCGCGCGCGCACCGGCAAGCTGGTCTTGGCGGCAACCTCGGCGGGCGGGACGATGATCCCCGGCAATGCCTCGATGATCAGCCAGATGTTTGATCCGATGGAATATTCTGTCGAGAAGACGCTGCGCCGGAACCTTGCGATGTTCTACAACGGCGGCGGGGCGGACCGCGTATCGCTGAACGCCGCAACCGCCCCCTCCCCGCTCGGCTGGAGCTGCCAGCTGGCGGCCTTCGCAGGCTGGAGCAGCGCCGCGTTCCTGCCGCTGCTGGGCATGCCGGTCATGGTGATGGGCGATGCCGACGACCAGCTGGTGCCGCCCGCCAACGCGCATTTCCTCCACAACGCGATTCCCGGCAGCAAGCTGGAGATGACCGCGGGCGGCGGGCACTTGTTCATGCTCGCCCAGCCGGACGCCTTTATCGGCAAGCTGACCGGGTTCCTTGACGCCTAGGCCCAAGCGGACATTGACCCGCTGGCCATCCTCTGACTTAATCGCCCAGTTAAACGCGTAGGCCGCCGTCAACGAGTCGGCCGCGCGGGGATAGAGGAGCCGAGTGATGCCGACTTATGATCTCATCGTGCGCGGGGGGACCATCGTCGATGGCACCGGCCGCCCCCGCTTCACCGGCGACGTGGCCGTGCGAGATGGCCTGATCACCGCTGTCGGCAAGGTGAGCGGCACGGCGAAGCGCGAGATCGATGCCGCCGGCAAGGTCGTCGCGCCGGGCTGGGTCGATATCCACACGCATTATGATGGCCAGGCGACCTGGGATCAGGAAATGGCGCCGAGTTCGTGGCACGGCGTGACCACGGTGGTCATGGGCAACTGCGGCGTGGGCTTCGCGCCCGCCGCGCCGAACCGGCATGAGTGGCTGATCGGGCTGATGGAAGGTGTCGAGGACATCCCCGGCACGGCGCTCGCCGAAGGGCTCAAGTGGGACTGGGAAAGCTTCCCCGAATACCTTGACGCGCTGGAGCGCCTGCCGCGCTCGGTCGACGTGGCGACCCACGTGCCCCACGGCGCGGTGCGCGCCTACGTGCTGGGCGACCGCGAGCGTCCGGGCGCCGTTCCGACCGACGAAGATATTGAAAAGATGGCGCAAATCGTCGAGGACGGGGTCCGTGCAGGAGCGCTGGGCTTCTCCAGCAGCCGCACCATCATTCACAAGAGCGTCGACGGCGAAGTCGTCCCCGGCACCACCGCCACCGCCGACGAACTCATCCGCATCGGCCGCGCGATGGGCCGCGTCGGCCACGGCGTGTTCGAGATCGCCAGCGACATGAAGCGCGAGTGGGACGAGTTCGGCTGGATGGGCGCGCTGAGCCGCGAGACGGGCCTGCCCGTCACCTTCGCCGCGCTGCAGTCGATCGCCAAGGAACTGCCGCTTTCCGAGCAGATCGCGGAAATGACCCGCCAGAACGCGGCTGGCGCGAACATCGTCGCCCAGATTGCCTTGCGCGGGAACGGCATCGTGATGAACTGGCGCGGGACAGTGCATCCGTTCCTGTTCCGCCCGACATGGGCGACCATCGCGGCGATGCCGTGGGAAGACCAGCTCGCCCACCTCGCCGATCCGGTGATCAAGAACATCCTGCTGTCGGAGCAGAACGTCTATCCCGATACCGACATCGTCCACCTCTACCGCGTGATCGGCGAAGGCTGGGCCAACCAGTATGAAATGGACGCGAGCTTCGATTACGAACCGCAGGCCGATGCGAGCATCGCCGCGCGCGCGGCGGCGGCGGGCGTGACGCCGGAAAGCTATGCCTATGACCTGATGCTGGCGGACGGCGGCACCGGCTTCATCTACCTGCCGATCCTCAACTATGCCGACGGCAACCTCGACTTCCTCGAGGAACTGCAATCGCGCGACGACTGCGTGAACTCGCTCTCCGATGGCGGCGCGCATTGCGGCACGATCTGCGATGCGGCCTCGCCCACCTTCATGCTCCAGCACTGGGTGCGCGATCGCAAGCGCGGCGGGCGGCTGAGCCTCGAGCAGGCCGTGAAGCGGCAGTGCCACGACACCGCGCGGCTCTACGGCATGAACGACCGCGGCGTGATCGCGCCGGGCGCGCTGGCCGACCTCAACGTGATCGACATGGAGGCGCTCAAGCTGGGCAAGCCGTGGCTGGCGTTCGACCTGCCCGCAGGCGGCAAGCGGCTGCTGCAGAGAGCGGAAGGGTACGTCTACACGATCAAGTCGGGCGAAGTGACCTTCGAGAACGGCACCTGGACCGGCGCAACGCCCGGTGTGCTGGTGCGCGGCCCGCAGCAGGCCGAGATGCTGGAGGCCGCAGAATGAGCCCCAATGGTTCCATCGCCGCGATCCGTATCGGTGCCCCGGCGTCGCTCGACACCCTGCATCTCGACCAGCTCCCCGACTGCGGCGATCCTGGCCCCGGCGAGATCCGGGTGCGGCTGCGCGCCTCCTCGCTCAACTACCACGACTTCGCGGTGGTGACGGGCATGCTCCCCGCTGCCCCCGGTCGCATTCCGATGTCTGACGGCGCAGGCGAAGTCGTGGCGGTGGGTGAAGGCGTCACCGCTTATGCGCCGGGCGACCTCGTCGTCTCGACCTTCTTCACCAACTGGGACGATGGCGCGCCGCCCGCGACGGCCTTCACCACGGTGCCGGGCGACGGGATCGACGGCTATGCCCGCGAGGAGATCGTCGCCCCGGCGGGCTGGTTCACCCGCGTGCCCAACGGCTATTCGGCTGCCGAGGCCGCGACGCTGACCTGCGCTGGCCTCACCGCGTGGCGCGCACTGTTCGCGGACGGCAACGTGAAGCCGGGCTCGACCGTGCTGGTGCAAGGGACCGGCGGCGTCTCGGTCTTCGCGCTGCAGTTCGCCAAGGCGGCAGGCGCGCGGGTGATCGCGACGAGTTCGTCGGACGCCAAGCTGGAGCGCATGCGCGCACTGGGGGCGGACGAGCTGATCAACTACAAGGCCGTGCCGGACTGGGGCGTCAAGGCGCTTGAGCTGACCGGCGGCGTGGGTGTCGACTGCGTGGTCGAAATCGGCGGCGCGGGCACGCTGGACCAGTCGATGGTGGCCACCCGCGTCGGCGGCCATGTCGCGCTGATCGGCGTGCTGGCAGGGTTTGCCGGGCCGGTGCAGACCGCGGCGCTGATGTTCAAGAACCTGCGCGTGCAGGGCCTGACCGTCGGAAGCCGCGCGATGCAGCTGGACATGATCGCCGGCATCGAGGCGAACGGCATCAAGCCGGTGATCGACAGCCACTTTCCGCTGGCCGATCTCGCGGGTGCCTTCCGCCATCAGGCGAGCAATACCCACTTCGGCAAGATCGTCGTCGATATCTGAGCGTCAGGCGGCGTGGCGCATAAGCGCCATGCCGCCTTGGACACCGCCCTGACCCGAAGCCGCGCCGGAAAGCGCAAAGCGTCCGACCAGCGCGGCCATGCGGTCCGCTTCGCCCGCGAGGTTGCGCGAGGCAGCTGTCGCTTCTTCCACCATCGCGGCGTTCTGCTGCGTCATGACGTCAAGCTCGCGCACCGTCTCGCGCACCTGGCCGATGTTGGTGGCCTGCGCGCTGGCGGCGGTCGCGATATTGCTCGCCAGCCCCGCGATTTCGCCGACCTTGCCGACGATCCGGGCAAAGGCGTCGCCGGTCTGGCCGACGAGCGCAACACCGCGCTCGACCTGCACCGAGCTCTGCCCGATCAGGGTCTTGATATCGAGCGCGGCTTCGGCGGAGCGCTGTGCCAGCGCGCGCACTTCGTTGGCGACGACGGCAAACCCGCGCCCGGCATCCCCGGCCCGCGCCGCCTCGACACCGGCGTTGAGCGCCAGCAGGTTGGTCTGGAAGGCGATACCGTCGATCGTCGCGATGATCTTGCCGATCTCCTGCGCGGACTCGTGGATGTCGGTCATGGCCTGGACCGCTTCCTCGACCACGCCGCCGCCTGCCTGGGCATCGCCATGCGCGGTCTGGACGGAATCATGGAGATGCGCCGCGTCGCCCGCCGTGCTGCTGACACTGGCGGCGAGCGAGGACATGGCGGCGGAGGCTTCCTCGAGGCTGGCGGCCTGCTGCTCGGTGCGACGGGCGAGATCGTCTGAGGCCTGGCGGATTTCCTGTGCGCCGAGATCGACTGCATGCGAGGTCTGGGCGACATCGCCGAGCGCGCTGCCGACTTGCGCCCGCATTGTCTCGAAGCTGTTGTGGATCGCGGCGAACTCGGCTGGGAGCTGTTCGAGCGCGGTGCCGAAATCGCCGTCGGTCATGCGCTGCAGTGCGGCGCCGAGCGCGTCGATCACGGCACTGCGGCGTTCCTCCTCCACTGCAAAGTACGTCTCGACCGCGATTTCCATATCGAGCAGCGCCATCTTGACCAGCGTGGCGATCCGTTTGGCCTGTCCCTTGGAGAGAGGGCCGACCATGGCGGTGATGACGGGCTCCAGCACGCTGGCATAAGCGCCGATATACCACTGCGGGGCAAGGCCGATGCGGGCGTGGACTTTGCCGACTTTTTCCGCGCGCTGGAAATAGTCAGGCGTGGCGCCGCCCGCGAAAAGAGCCTGCCAATGTGCGATCTGCTTGGACTTGGCCGAGGCCATGGCATTGCGCGAGGCAAAGAATCCGGCGGTCTGGGGCGTGGCCGCGATCTGATCGTAAAGCTTGTCGAGCGCTGCGGGGCCGGCGCTGGCGATCACTTTGCCGACGCCCGGGACGCGGGCCCTGTCGTCGGCGCCGATCGAGAAGAAAGCCAGTTTTCCTGCGATGTCACGGTTGTCCATGTGTCTTGGTCCGTCCGTTTTGTGTCCGGATCGGATACTCCAGAAACAATTCGCAACAGAAGAAGGCCCGATATGGTTGAATGCGTATCCGATCGTGGACCGATCAGCCCGGAATCAGTACGGATGAAGGTTACATCGGCCCATTCGGTCGTTTACAGCCGGATGCGGCAGCCTTGTCTATTGGGGCCATCGCGCGGACGCAGGAGGCTCCGTAGAGGCCACCTGCACTCCGCAAAATCAAACCCGCATCGGCATCAGCACATAGAGCGCTGCCGACTTGTCGTCCTTGCGGATCAGCGTCGGCGCGCCGGCATCGGCAAGGTGCAGCTCGACCAGATCGCCATCGATCTGGCTGAGGATGTCCTTGAGGTAATTGGCGTTGAAGCCGATCTCGAAGCCCGCCGCGCGGTATTCGGCAGCGATTTCTTCTGCCGCCGTGCCGTTTTCCGGGCTGGTGACCGAGAGCGTGACCTTGTCGTTCTCGAGCGCCATCTTGACCGCGCGGGTCTTTTCGGTGGCGATCGTGGCGACGCGATCGACGCCTTCGAAGAAGCTGCGCGGATCGAGGCGGAGCAGCTTGTCATTACCGGTGGGGATCACGCGGCTGTAGTCCGGGAAGGTGCCGTCGATCAGCTTGCTGGTGAGCACCACGCCGTGCTCGCCGCCAAGCGTGAAGCGCACCTTGCTGGCGGAAAGATCGACAAGAACGGCGGTATCGAGCACGTCTTCGAGCAGCTTGCGCAGCTCGCCCACGCATTTGCGCGGCACGATCACATCCGGCATGCCCTCGGCCCCGTCAGGCCGCGCGATGGTGTAGCGCGCGAGGCGGTGGCCGTCGGTCGCGGCGGCCTTGAGCACCGGCTGGGCTTCGTCCGCCACGTGCAGGAAGATGCCGTTGAGGTAGTAGCGGGTTTCCTCGGTCGAGATCGCGAAGCGGGTGCGGTCGATCAGTTCGGCGAGGACGCGGGCGGGCACTTCGAAGCTGGTCGGCAGATCGCCTTCTACGATCACCGGGAAATCGTCGCGCGGAAGCGTCGGCAACTGGAAGCGGCTGCGCCCGGCCTTGACGACCATGCGGCCTTCGGAGGCATCGAGGCTGACCTGGCTGCCATCGGGCAGCTTGCGCGCGATGTCGAACAGGAGGTGCGCGGAAACGGTGATCGAGCCGGGGCGTTCCACTTCGCGGGCGGGCATCGTCTCGACGATCTGGAGATCGAGGTCGGTTGCCATCACGCGCACCGCACCGCCGGCCGCAGCCTCGATCAGCACGTTGGAAAGGATCGGAATGGTATTGCGCCGCTCCACCACCGATTGCACGTGGGACAGGCAGCGCAGCAAGGTCGCGCGTTCGATCGTGGCCTTCATTCTCGTCTCGTGTCCCCTGCCCGGGCCGGTCCGCGTGAAGGACCGTCAAGGCCGTCTAGCTGGCATCTCCTCGCGAGCGGAATCGCCCGGAGAGATGGGTTGTTGCTGGACTACCTTCCTTAACGCGCGCCCCGCCGCGGGCAAGCGCAAGCCGCATCCGCGGCGGCGAAGCTGTGCATAAATGCAGCGAAAACGGCGGGCTTGCCCTGCAGGGTCAATCGAGCACGCGCAGCGCGTCGAACATCTGCGCGGTGGCGGCGATCCACGCAGTGATGAGGCCCCAGCCGACGGGCGTTACCTTGGCCGGATCCTTGCCCGCTTCGGTGAGCGCGGTGGAGACCCGGCGCAAGTCACCCTGCGTGACCTGCGTCGCCGGATTGTTGGCATTGCCGGGGCCGATATCGAGCGCCTTGTCGATGAGATCGGCGGGAATGCCTTCTGCCTTGAGGCGCGGATCGAGCCCATCGCGCGCCATGCGGCCGAGCACATAGCCGAAATAGGCCTCACGCTCCTTGTCATTCAGGAACTGGTCCGCCGCACAGCGATCGACGAGAGTGTGCAGCGTATCCATCGCGGACTTGCTGCGCGTCTCGTCGAGCGTGAGCATCGAGTCCGCAAGCTGCGCGTCGAGGCCGTCCGGGGCCGCGATGACAGCACAGGCGAGCGCCTGCGGCGGGCGCGCCTGCACTGCCTGGGGCACTGTCTGGAGCAGGGCCAGCGCCAGAAGAAGAGCCGCGCGGCGCATCTTGAGGTGCAGGGGCTGGCTCAGGAGAGCATCGCCATGCCGCCGTTCACATGCAAGGTCTGCCCGGTGACATAGCCCGCATCGCGGCTGGCGAGGTAGGCGACCGCCGCGCCGATGTCCCCGCCCTCGCCCATCCGGCCCATCGGGATGCGCGCGTTGAGCGCGTCCTTCTGCGCATCGGGCAGCACGTCGGTCATCGCGGTGCGGATGAAGCCCGGGGCGACACAGTTCACCGTGATGCCGCGGCTGGCGAGTTCCTGCGCGAGGCTTTTCGACATGCCGACGAGGCCGGCCTTCGCGGCGGCGTAGTTGACCTGCCCCGGATTGCCGGTCGCGCCGACGACGCTGGTCACGGTGATGATGCGGCCGAAGCGCGCCTTCATCATCGGCTTCGAGGCCGCGCGCATCAGGCGGAAGGCGGCTTCGAGATTGACCTTGATGACCGCATCCCACTCCTCGTCCTTCATCCGCATCGCGAGGTTGTCGCGCGTGATGCCGGCGTTGTTGACGAGGATATCGACCTTGCCGAGCGTATCGATCGCGGCAGGGACGAGATGCTCGACCTGCTCGGTGTTCGAAAGATCACAGGTGATCTCGACATGGTCGTGCCCGTAGGTGTCGTTGAGCTCTTCCCGGAAAGACCGCAATTTCGACGGATTGGTGCCCGAGAGTGCGAGGCGGGCACCCTGACGGGCCAGCGCGTGACTGATCGCCGAGCCGATGCCGCCGGCAGCGCCGGTGACGAGGGCGGTCATCCCGGTCAAATCGAAGAGGCGGTGTTCCATGGCTTAGAGCTCCTTCGCGAAGGCTTCGATATCGGCCATGCCGACCACGCTGGCAACTGCCACATCGGCCACAGTGCGGGTGATCATCGGGCCGACGACCTTGCCGCCGAGTTCGACGAAATGCGTGACCCCGGCAGCGCCCAGTGCGATCATGCTTTCGCGCCAGCGGACGCGGCCGGTGACTTGTTCGACGAGAAGGCGGCGGACTTCGGCAGGGTCGGTGACGGGGGCCGCGGTGACGTTGGCCATCAGGGTCACGCGCAGGGCGCCCGGTGGGGTCTGCTCCAGCGCCTGCGCCATGGCATCGGCAGCGGGCTGCATGAGCGGGCAGTGGAACGGCGCGGACACCGGGAGCAGCATCCCGCGCTTGATGCCATGCTCCTTCACGCCGGCGATGGCGCGTTCGATGGCAGCGGTGTGGCCGGAAAGGACGACCTGCCCGGGGGCGTTGTCGTTGGCGACGGTGCAGACTTCGCCCGCCGCCGAAGCTTCGGCGAGCGCGGCGGCCTGATCGATCTCGGCACCGAGCAGCGCGCACATCGCGCCCTCGCCCACCGGCACGGCGGCCTGCATCGCGGACCCGCGCAGACGCAAGAGGCGCGCTGTATCGGCAAGGCTGAAGGCCCCGGCGGCGCAAAGCGCGGTATATTCGCCGAGGCTGTGACCAGCGACGAACTGGGCCTTGTCCGCCAGCACGAGGCCGCATTCCCTTTCCAGCACGCGCAGCACGGCGATGGCATTGGCCATGATCGCGGGCTGGGCATTGGCGGTGAGCGTCAGTTCGTCCTCGGGCCCTTCGGTCATCAGCGCGAAGAGCTTCTGGCCGAGCGCATCATCGACTTCCTCGAAGACCTCGCGCGCGGCAGCACTGGCGGCGGCGAGCTCTGCGCCCATGCCCAGCTTCTGGCTGCCCTGCCCCGGAAAAACGAATGCCCGCATCAACACACTCCTGCTGTGAAGCCGCGCGCCTAGTGATTCGGCGGGGGTCCCTCAAGCCCGAATGCGACAATCTTGTTATCAATGTCGTGCCCGATATCGGCACGACCGAGGTAGGGGATGCCCGTCCGCGCGCACCAGTCGCGGGCGATGGCCTCCTCGTCGGCGCCGAAATCGACGTCGTTTTCCGGCACGTCGCCGATGCGGCCGAGACGCAGTCCGGCAATCCCATGAAGGTGCGCGGTCACGTGGAAGAACAGCCGGTCGACCGCGTAGAGGTGCTCGGAGACTTCCTCGACCAGCACGACGTGGCCGCTGAGATCGGGCATCAGCGGCGTACCGCAGAGCATGGCGAGGGTGGTAAGGTTGAAGGCGGCGCGGGGGTGGCCGTCCTGCGTCGATTCCGCGCCGATGTGGTCTCCGGCGAGCCAGCCCAGCGTCCGCCGGACGGCTTCGGCCCCGCCCTCGCGGCGGATATCGCCGGGCATGGGGGCGTGGACGGGTATACCGATGCCCGCCCGGTAAAGCGCGCCGAGGAGGTAGCCTGTGTCGGAATAGCCCAGGTAAATCTTGCCGCGGGCGGCCTCCCCCAACTTCGCGATGGCAGCTTCGGCAATGCGATTGGAGCCGTAGCCGCCGCGCGCGAACCAGATGGCGTCGAAAGCGGGATCGCCCGCGCATTCGAGGAAGGCTGCCAGCCGCTGCACATCGCTGCCGGCGAAATGGCCCGCCTGCAGGAAACACTGGGGGTGGAATAGGAGTTCGATGCCCGGAACGTTCGCCGCAAGCGCGGTGACCGCCGCGGCGTCGTCGGGCGTGATAGGACGGGCGGGCGCGCAGATGGCGATCCTTGGCATGCGCCTTCCTAACCCGGTTGCGCATCACCGCAAGGGCGCATACCGCACGGGCATGAGTATGGACCTCACCGCAAGCCTGATCGACCGGCCCTGGTTCTTCTGCGGCATCGGCGGCTCGGGCATGTTGCCGCTGGCGCTGATCCTCAAGGGCAAGGGTGCGCGCATTGCCGGGTCGGACCGCAGCCGCGATCAGGGGCGCACGCCGGAAAAGTTCGCTTGGCTGGAAAGCCTTGGTTTCGACCTTCACCCGCAGGACGGCAGCGGGATCACCTCGGCCGAGCAGATCCTTGTCGCCTCGGCTGCGGTCGAGGACACCGTGCCGGAAATGGTGCGCGCCGCGCAGCTGGGGTGCCGCAAGATGCGCCGTGCGGAATTGCTCTCCACGCTGTTCAACGCCGCGCCGGTGAGCATCGCGGTGGGCGGCACCAGCGGCAAATCGACCGTGACGGGCATGCTCGGCTGGATCCTGACCGCCTGCGGGCGCGATCCGACGATCATGAACGGCGCGGTGATGAAGAACTTCGCAGGGCCGGATGCGCCCTTCGCCAGCGCGCGGGTCGGCGGGGGTGATGCGCCGTTCGTTTCGGAAGTGGACGAGAGCGATGGTTCCATCGCCGCCTATCGCCCCACGATTGCCGTGCTCAACAACGTCAGTCTCGACCACAAGAGCATGGAGGAACTGCGCGGCCTGTTTGGTGATTTTCTGGCCCGGGCGGGAACAGCCGTGGTCAATCTCGACGATCCGGAAAGCGCCGCGCTCGCCAGCCGGGCGTTAGGCGGTCCGCTCACTTTCGGCATAGAGTCGAGCAGGGCCGATATAAGGATAATTGAGGGCAGCGTGGCCGAATCGCCGCTGGGCATCGGCGCCACGATCGAACTGGGCCGCACCGGCGAGCGGCATGCCCTCTCGCTGAAAGTACCGGGACGGCACAATCTGTCCAATGCGCTGGCGGCGCTGGCAGCGGCCCATGCTGCCGGGGTGCCGCTGCCCGACGCGGTGCAGGCGCTGGGCGACTACGCCGGCCTCGCGCGGCGATTCGATGTGGTGGGGACGAGCCCGGGCGGCGTGACGGTGATCGACGATTTCGGGCACAATCCGGAAAAGGTCGCCGCGACATTGGCAACGCTGAAGGCGCACCCGGGCCGCGTGATCGCGTTCTTCCAGCCGCACGGCTATGGCCCACTGCGGCAGATGGGTGCGGAACTGGCCGAAGTGCTGGCAACGCGGCTTGGCGCCGAGGACCAAACGATCCTGTGCGATCCGGTTTACTTCGGCGGAACGGTCGACCGCTCGGTGGGCAGCGAGCGCATAGTGAGCCTGATCCGCGCGCATGGCGGGATCGCCGAGCATATCCCGGCCCGCGCCGATTGCGCCGCGCGGATCGTGGAGCTTGCCCGGTCTGGGGACCGCATCGTGATCATGGGCGCGCGCGACGACACCTTGTCCGCCTTCGCCCGTGATCTGCTGGCCCGCCTGGCTTGAGTTCAGGCAGGCCAGCCGGAAGGTTCAACCGATTGAACCGATGGCATCAAGCAAGGACGTGGTGAGCCTGAGGCCCCGCGCCGTGAGGTTCACATAGCGCCGCCGGGCATCTTCCTGATCGGCCACGCGCACGATTAGCCCTTCACGCTCCAGCCGCGCGATCCAGCGCAGAACAGTGGTGGACGGCAGGCCCGCGCCCGCGCAGACGCTGGAAACCTGCAAGGCCGTACGCGTTCTGCGCGCGATGAACAGGTCCAGCAGGATATCCCAGCCCGGTTCGCCGAACAGGCCCTTGATCGGGCTCGCGGCGTCGCGGCGGCGACGCGCTTCATACAACATCTTGGCGATGCGAAGGGTTTCCGCATCCAAGTCGACATGACCGTCCAAAGCCAACTCCTCGTATCGCAAGGACGCGTTCGCTTCCAAGCACTTCCGCCTCCGCCGCTGGGCATTCGGTGCTGTGGGCCTGACTGGTTAAACGGCCAGTTATATCGTTACGCGACCTTGAATTTCTTACGATCAATAAACCTTCGATCCGGCTATATATGTAACCATAAGACGCAATTTAGGTAGGCCCGGCGGGGAGAAATCTAGTCCGGATCGGATTAAACTTTAGTTTTCATTAATAACTCAATGACGTGAGCATGAAGACACATTAGAACGACGGTGGCTTGCTACCTGCCACTTGGCAGAGCCGCGGTGCTGCGGCATGAGCGCGCGATGATCGGATTTCGCCGTAATGCACCCGCCGCCAAAGATGCCTCTGCCTTGGCCAAAGTGGGCGAACGGGTGCGCGCGCGGCTCGATGCTGATCCCAGCGCCTATCGCCTGCCGCTCGATACGATCGAGATCTACGGCGTCGCCGATTTCTTCACCGCCGAGGAATGCGCGCGGCTGATCGGAATGGTCGACGCGGTGGCGCGGCCCTCGCCCACCTACCACAACAACGCCGACAGCGGACGGACGAGCTACAGCGGCGATGTCGATCCAGACGATCCGTTCATCAAGATGCTGGAGCGGCGGATCGACGATCTGCTCGGCATCGAGCACGCGCATGGCGAAGTGATCCAGGGCCAGCGCTACGAACCGGGCCAGCAATTCCGCGCGCACTTCGATTACTTCGATACATCAGCGAGTTACTGGCCGACCGAGGAAGGCCGCGGCGGGCAGCGGACGTGGACCGCCATGGGCTACCTCTCGGATGTGGAGGCCGGCGGCGAAACCGAGTTTCCCAAGGCGCCGGTCTCGGTCCCCCCGCAGAAGGGCGCGCTCTTGGTGTGGAACAACATGGGGCGCGACGGGAAGCCCAACCCGCTGACGATGCACGCCGGTCGGCCGGTGGAGCGCGGCGTCAAGTATATCGTGACCAAGTGGTACCGCGCGCGGCCGTGGTATTAGGAAGGACAGCGCGGGAATGGCCGTTTTCAGCGGCGGCAGCAGTGCGTTCATCTCGCTGAAAGGCCGCGCCGCTATAACCTTGCGATAACATTTGAGGGCACGCCGTGCATAACCAGAGCTTTCTCAAGGGTCTGATGATCGGAGCTCCACTGTCGCTGCTGCTCTGGTGCGGCATTGGCTTCGTCGCGCTGCATGAAATACCCACGCATGACCGACACCTTGTGACCATGGAAGTTCACAAGCTGGCACATGCCGTGCGGCATCGGGCAAAGAGCCTGGAAACGATGTTTGGCTGACGATGCCCCGGCGCCGCAGCCCGCTGCGGCCCGTGCTCATTCCGCCGGCAGGTCCACCCCTTCCAGCGCCTCGGCGATCAGTCGCCGCGTCCCCGCGATGCCGTAGAGCGCGATGAAGCTGCCCATGCGGGGGCCTTGGCTGGAGCCGAGCAGGGTTTCGTAAAGCGCCTTGAACCAATCGCGCAGCGCGCCGATGCCGTAGTGCGGGTCCTTGCCGATTTCGTAGACCATGGTCTGGAGGTCTTCGGCGCTGGCGCTGTCGTCGGTGGCGGCGAGTTCTGCATCCAGCGCAGCGAGCGCGGCGGCCTCGTTCGGTTCGGGCTTGCGGCGCTTCAAGGTCGGGGCGACGAAATCGCGATTGTAGGCGAGCGCCGAGGTGACCAGCGTATCGAGTGCGGGATGCGCGGCGGGATCGGCGTTGTCGACATAGTTGCCGAGGTAGGACCAGACCTGCGCCCGCGTCGCCTGCGCGCCGAGCACGCCGACGAGGTTGAGCAGGAGGCCAAAGGTGACCGGCAAGGTATCGCCGTCCCCGCCGTGGTAGCCGTTGGCGCGCAGCAGGTGCCAGACGGGGTTGCCGAGCTGCTGTTCGACCGGCTGGCTCGGCAGCTTCTCGCGGAACTGCCAATATTCATCGACCGCGCGGGGGATGACGCCGGCGTGGAGCGACTTGGCGCTCTTGGGTTCACGGAACAGGTAAAAGCCGAGGCTTTCCTCGCTGCCGTATTCGAGCCACTGCTCGATGGTGAGGCCGTTGCCCTTGGACTTGGAGATCTTCTCGCCGTTCTCGTCGAGGAACAGCTCGTAGATCAGGCCTTCGGGGCGCTTGCCGCCGAGCACCTGCGTGATGCGGCCCGACTGGGTGACGCTGTCGGTGAGGTCCTTGCCGCACATCTCGTAATCGACGCCGAGCGCGCACCAGCGCATCGCCCAATCGACCTTCCATTGCAGCTTGGACTTGCCGCCGAGGATCGACTGGACGACCATTTCGCCCTGATCCTCGAAGCGCACGAGGCCCGCTTCGGCATCGACGACTTCGACCGGCACCTGCAGCACTTCGCCGTTCTTCTCGCTGATCGGCAGGACCGGCGAATAGGTGCGGCGGCGTTCCTCGCGCAAGGTCGGGAGCATGATGTCCATGATCGCGTCGTACTTGGCGAGGACGTTCTTCAGCGCATCGTCGAAGGCGCCCGAATTGTAGCGATCGCTCGCCGAGACGAATTCGTACTCGAAGCCGAAGCGGTTCAGGAAGTCGCACAGCATGGCGTTGTTGTGATGCGCGAAGCTCTCGAACTTGCCGAACGGGTCGGGAATGCGCGTGAGCGGGTGGCCGAGCTTTTCGGCGAGCACCTGCTTGTTCGGCACGTTGTCGGGCACTTTGCGCAGGCCGTCCATGTCGTCCGAGAAGGCGACGAGGCGCGTGGGGTGGGCGGTCCCAGTTTCTTTGGCGGTGAGCGTTTCGTAGGCGCGGCGCACGAGCGTGGTGCGCAGCACTTCCTGGAAGGTGCCGATATGCGGGAGGCCCGAGGGGCCGTAGCCCGTCTCGAACAGCACGGGGACAAGATTGCCCGCCGCATCGCGCTTGCCGCCGGGGAAGCGTTTGACCAGCTTGCGCGCTTCTTCGAACGGCCAGGCCTTGGAAGTCTGGCTGGCAGTGAAGACATCAAGCGGGGCGGAGTTTTCGGCGTTTTCCATCTGCGCCCCTTTTGCGGATGGCCCCCTTCAGCGCAAGGAAAAGCTTGTGTGCTGCCCGCCGCAATCGCTACCCAGCAGGCAAACAGGGTTTGGGAGACACTATGCAATACGATGAGGTCATGCTCGGGCGGCGCAGCATCCGGGGCTACAAGCCCGATCCGGTGCCGAAGAAGCTGATCGAGGAGATCCTCCATATCGCGATGCGCGCGCCGACTTCGATGAACACGCAGCCGTGGAACTTCTACGTCATCACGGGCGAGCCGCTGCAGCGCATCCGGCAGGGCAATACCGAGCGCATTCTCGCGGGCTTTCCGGACAGCCGCGAGTTCCGCAAGGGCCAGCCGTTCGCCGGGGTGCACCGCGAGCGGCAGATCGGGGTGGCCAAGCAGCTGTTTGCCGCCATGGGCATCGCCCGCGACGATGCGGACATGCGGCAGGACTGGGTGCTGCGCGGTTTCCGCCAGTTCGACGCGCCGGTCTGCGTGATCGTGACCTATGACAAGGTGCTGGAAGGCAGCGACGACACCCCGTTCGATTGCGGCGGCGTGATCAATGCGCTGGTCAACGCGGCATGGTCGCGCGGGCTCGGCACGGTGATCAACAGCCAGGGCATCATGCAGAGCCCGGTGGTGCGCGAACATGCCGGGATCGCCGACGATCAGGTGATCATGAAAAGCATCGCGCTGGGCTGGCCGGATCACAGCTTTCCGGCGAACGCCGTCGTCTCGGAGCGCAAGTCGGTGGCCGAGGCTGCGACATTCGTCGGCTTTGCACCGGACGCCGATGCCGGCTGATTCGCCGCTGCGGACCGCGCGCAAGTGCGACGGGTGCCGCACGATTCAAACGTTGCAAAAGCAACAAAAGCGACACTGTGTCGCTTTTCGTTTTCCGCCGCAAACACCTGATAAATTTCACTTTTATTTGCGAAAAGCGACAGGTTGACGCATTTGGGCGGAGCGCAGGCCGCGGGCAAGGTGGATGGACAGGATCAAAGAGCGCGAGCGACCGCAGGTCACCTTCGCTGCCTATCGCACAACCGGGTCCTGTAGGAAAATCATGGCCAGCCGCAGGCCCGCAGCGGCAGGACAGTCCTTCGACAAGCTCAGGACGGATGGGCCGGGGGGCATCCGGTATGATGCAAAGAGAATCCAGCGTCTGATGGCAAACCCTGATCCGGTGATGGACGTAACACTGTTCTAACCCGCGCCTGCGAAAATCCGGCCCATGCAGACACCTGGCCTTCCATCGCAAGACCTCGATTCGATCCTGCGGCGCGAGTTGCTGCCGGGCGAGCACCTGCTGTGGAGCGGCAGGCCTCAACCCGGCAAACTGAACGCGGCGTTTGCGATCTGGTTTTTCGCGATACCATGGACCGCCTTCGCGCTGTTCTGGGAAGCGATGGCGTTTCTGCCGTGGGTGGCGAGTACGCACACGCCATCCGGCATCCAGTGGAGCTTCGGGATCATTTTCCCGCTGTTCGGCCTGCCGTTCATCGGCGTGGGCCTTGGCATGCTGTGGATGCCCTTCGGTGCCCGCCGCAAGGCCGCGCAGACAATCTATGGCCTCACCGACCGCCGCCTGATCCGCATTTCCGCCGGCAGGAAGCGCGAGAGCGCCAGCGTGATGCTCGGTCAGATGGGCCCCATCGATGTCAGCGCGGATGCCGACGGCTGCGGCACCTTGCGCGTCCAGACCGGCACCGGCCGCGACAGCGACGGCGACCGGGTGACCGAGCGTTTCGAGGTCCTCGCCGTGCCTGATGTGGCGCGGCTGGAAAGCTTGCTGCTGGAGCGGCGGGCGGCAGTTCAGCTCTGAACACGCCCTCCCCCGACCCCTCCCCCCTTCGACAAGCTCAGGATGGGCGGGAGGGGAGCAGGTTACTTGAGCAGCGAGAGAACGTTCTGCTGGGCCTGGTTGGCCTGCGCGATCATCGCGGTCGAGGCCTGGCTCAGGATCTGTGCCTTGGCCATCGCGGTCGTCTCGGCCGAATAGTCGGTATCGAGAATGCGGCTGCGCGCGTCCGAGAGGTTGGTCACGTTGTCGGTGAGGTTGTTGATCACCGATTCGAGGCGGTTCTGGCCCGAGCCGAATTCGGCACGCGCGACGTTGATCGCGGTGAGCGCGGCGTCGACATTGTCCATCGTCGTGCCGGCGAGCGTTGCCGTGCTGACGTCGATCGCCTGCGGGGTGGTCGCCGGATCGTAGGTGGTGTTGGTGCCGCCGAAGAGCTTGGTGCCGTCGATCGCCTTGCTGCGCAGGTCCACCGTATCGGTGGTGTTGCTGCCGGTCTGGATCGAGAAGGTCGCGTCGTCGGAGCCGTCCGCAGCAGGCGCGGCGCCGACCACGGTGAACAGCTTGGTGCCGTTGAAGGTGGTCTTCTCCAGCACTTCGCTGACCTGCGCCGTGAGGTTGGCGACTTCGGACTGCATCGAAGTGCGGTCGGTATCGGTATATGTCGCCGACTTCGCCTGGATCGCCAGTTCGCGGATGCGCTGCAGCATGGCGGTGACTTCGTTGAGCGCGCCGTCGGCGGTCTGCGCGAAGCTGATGCCGTCGTTGGCGTTGCGGATCCCCTGGCCCATGCCCTTGATCTGCGAGGTCATGGTGGTGGTGATCGCAAGACCGGCGGCGTCGTCCTTGGCGCCGTTGATGCGCCTGCCGGTCGAAAGGCGTTCCATCGCGACGCCGGCCATCTTCGAGGCGCTGTTGGACGCATTCGAGGCACGGATCGCGCTGATATTGGTATTGATGACTGCCATGATGCCCATTCTCCACTATGGGATGGGGCGTGAGGCCCCGTTCATGTCCCGCAAGGCCAGAACGGCCGAACCTTGCCGGGTTTAAGGCAAGCGCCCTGCCATGCGGTGTGAAGCCCATGGGGGAAAGCACGTAAGGCCCCGGCTTGCCCCGCTCCGGGCTTTGCTCTCTAGTGGAATGCGATGGCCGCAAGTTCCCTCCCCGCGATCCCGATCCCGGCTGTTCACGCCAGCCACAGCGGGTGCTGGCTGCGGGACCATCTGGGTACGCGGCCGGTCGGCAAGGGCGAGGCGATCATGGCGGCCGCCGATACGCCGCTGCTGCTGCTCAACGCGCCGCTGATCGCGAGCCGGCTGGGCTATCCGGACCTTTCGGGGCTCGATCTGCTGGAACTGTTCGCGTTCGTGCATCCGGCGCGGTTCATGGTGCCGACGCCCAAGGGGCTGGCGCAGGCGCTGGGCCTCGCCGAACCGCGCAGCGATGATGGGGTGCCGGTGCTGCTGCAGGCGGCGGCAGAGGCCTTGCTGGCGACCTGCGAAGACCCGGCCTGGCCCGAGCGCGAAGGCGCATGGAGCGCGCTGCAATCGCTGGTTCGGCTGCGCTGGCCCTGGGCGGGGCTGCTCGCGCCGAAGATTGCCCAGCCGCAGCGCGCCGAGCGCTGGCTGTTTGCCCGCCTGCCGGAGTGGGAGGAGGCGCCCGAGCGGCCTCAGCCTGCGCAGATCGTGCTGGACGACGATGCGATCACCGCGCGGCTTGCCGAACTGACCGGCAGCAGGGCCGAGCAACGTCCGGCGCAGCAGGCTTATGCGCGGGCGGCGGGGGCGATGTTTGCGCCGCGCAGCGGGCAGCGCCAGCCGCATATGGTGCTGGCGCAGGCGGGGACGGGCACCGGCAAGACCTTCGGCTATCTCGCGCCCGCCTCGCTCTGGGCCGAGCAGTCGGGCGGGACGGTGTGGGTTTCGACCTATACCAAGGCGCTGCAACGCCAACTGCGGCGGGAAAGCCAGGCTGCGTTTCCGCCTGAGCGGGCCAATGGTCAGGGGGGACGGACGGGGCCGCCGGTGGTGGTGCGCAAGGGCCGCGAGAATTACCTCTGCCTGCTGAACCTCGAGGATGCGCTGCAGGGCGGGTTTACCGGGCGGCCCGCGATCATGGCGCAACTGGTGGCGCGCTGGGCGGCCTATTCGCAGGACGGCGACATGATCGGCGGCGATCTGCCCGGCTGGCTCGGCACGTTGTTCAGAAAGCGCGGGATCACCGCGCTGACCGACCAGCGCGGCGAATGCGTCTATGCCGGGTGCCCGCATTTCCGGAAGTGCTTTATCGAGCGGGCGGCGCGGGCTTCGGCGGGGGCGGAGCTGGTGATCGCCAACCATGCGCTGGTGATGATCAACGCGGCGCGGGCGCGCGAAGTGGCGCAGCGGCCGACGCGGATCGTGTTCGACGAAGGGCACCACGTGTTCGAGGCGGCGGACAGCACTTTTGCCGCCGCGCTGACCGGCGCGGAAACGGTGGAACTGCGGCGCTGGGTGATCGGGCCGGAAGGCAGCCAGCGCGGGCGGCGGCGTGGTCTTGCGGCGCGGCTGGCGGATGTGGCGAGCTATGACGCGGATGGTGCACGCGCGATTGCCGATGCGCGCGAGGCGGCGAGTGCGCTGCCCGGCGACGGCTGGCTGGCGCGGATCGTGGAAGGTGCGCCGTTCGGCCCCATCGAGGACTTGCTGGCGGAAACCCGCGAACTGGTGCTCGCACGCGACGAGAGTGGCGGGCAGGAAGCGGGCTATGGGCTGGAGACCGAGGCGGCGCAGCTGGGCGGCGCGTTCATCGAGGTCGCGGGCCGTGCGCAGGAGGCGCTGGAGGCGCTGCGCCAGCCTCTGATGCGGCTGGCGCTGCGGTTGGAAGCGCTGATCGAGGACGGGCCGGACTGGCTCGACGGGCCGGCGCGGGCGCGGATCGAGGGTGCGCGCGGCGCGATTGGCTGGCGGACCGATCTGCTTTCCGGATGGGTCGCCTTGCTGGCGCGGCTAGGGGGGCCAGGCGATCCGGAATTCGTCGACTGGCTCGCGCTGGAACGTTCCGAGGGGCGCGAGTGGGATATCGGCCTGCACCGGCGCTATCTCGATCCGATGAAGCCCTTTGCCGAGGCGGTGCTGGCAGGCGCGCATGGGGTGATGATGACCTCCGCCACGCTGACCGACGGGGCTGAGACGAAGGCCGGCGACTGGTCTGGCGCGGTCGAGCGCAGCGGGGCGCCGCAACTGGGCGTGCGGCCTGAGGTGTTCGAGGCGGCGAGCCCGTTCGACTATGCGAAGAATGCCGAAGTGCTGATCGTGACCGACGTGCCCAAGGGCGATATCCCCGCGCTGGCGAACGCTTATGGCCGCCTGATCGAGGCATCGGGCGGCGGGGCGCTGGGGCTGTTCACCGCGATCCGGCGGCTGCGCGCGGTCTATGGCCGGATTGCCGACCGGCTGGCGCGCGGCGGCCTTCCCCTGTTTGCCCAGCATGTCGATCCGATCGATACGGGCACGCTGGTCGATATCTTCCGCGACGATCCGCGCGCCTCGCTTCTCGGCACCGATGCCCTGCGCGACGGGGTGGACGTGCCCGGCCACTCGCTGCGGCTGGTAGTGATGGAGCAGGTGCCCTGGCCCAAGCCTTCGATCCTCCACCGCGCGCGGCGGCTGGCGCATGCGGAGAAGTTCGGCGGCGGGGGCCAAGCGCATGACGACCGCATCATCCGTGCGCGCCTCGCGCAGGCGTTCGGGCGGTTGATCCGCACGGGGACCGACAAGGGGCATTTCGTGGTGCTGTCCTCCGCCTTCCCCTCGCGCCTGCTGAGCGCTTTCCCGCCGGGGACGCCGGTGCGCCGCGTGACGCTCGATGCGGCTTTACAAAGCGTGGGCGGCAGTGTTTCAGAGGGCTCCGTCACGCCCCTGCCGTTCGAGACTCGCCCTTGAAAAAGCTCGCTCTGCTGCGCCACGCGAAGTCCGACTGGTCCGACGCACGGGCGCGCGATTTCGACCGGCCCTTGAACGACCGCGGCGTGCGCGGCGCGCGGGCGATGGGCGAATATATCAAGAGCACCTGCCTGACATTCGAACGCATCCTTGCCTCTCCCGCGGTGCGCGTGGCCGAGACGATCGAGGAAGCGAGCAAGGCCTGGGGGCACAGCTTTCCGGTCGAGTGGGACCGGCGCATCTACCTTGCCAGTTCAGCGACGCTGATCGACCTGCTGCGCGAGCTATCGGGCGAGCCCGCCAGCGTGCTGATGATCGGGCACAATCCGGGGTTGGAGGACCTGATCTTCGACCTGGTGCCCGACGACGGCACCAGCCCGCTGCGCGAGGAAGTCGAAGTGAAATTCCCGACCGCGACGTTCGCGGTCATGGAACTCGCCATCGACCGCTGGGCGGATATCGACGAGCGCTGCGCGAAGCTGGTGGCGCTGAAGCGGCCGAGGGATCTGGACCCGGCGCTGGGGCCGACGCTGAACGACTGAGGATTGCGTTCGCGCAGAGGCGCAGAGGAGCGGAGACTTTTCTGGAGGTCAGCAGGCTGTGATGGAACCATCGGACGCAGTCCTGCGCAATTGTCGTCCCACATGGCTGAAAGTGGCCCGTGTGATCGCGTCCGCACACAATGAACTCGGTCTTCCAGATGACGAAGCCGGCTACGCCCTGGTTGAAGGCGAACTGCTGCGATTGATCGAGCTTGAGGAGTTGGAAGTCGCTGGAAATCCGTCCAATTGGCGGCACAGCGAGGTTCGCCTCGCAACCAGATGTTCGAATATCACCGGGCTATCCTAGGGCGCCAAACCCTCTGCGCCTCCGCGCCTCTGCGCGAACCATTCTAGATGTCTGCCGGAGAAGATACCGCCCCTCAATCCTCCAGCGCGCCCGCCAGCCTGCCCCGGACGCTCTCAAGGTGACGGCGCAGAATGCGGATGGCGGCGATGATTTCGTCTTCCGCGGGCATCGGCGCGGCGGGCGCGGCGGCCTGTGGGGCTGCCGCTGGTGCGGGAGCAGCCTTGGGAGCGCCCTTCCCCGACAGCGCCTGCCGTGCACCGCGGATCGTGTAGCCTTCGCGGTGGAGCAATTGGTCGATGCGGGTGACGAGCGCGATGTCTTCAGGCCGGTAGTAGCGGCGGCCGCCCGCGCGGGTGAGCGGCTTCAGCATCGGGAACTGCTCTTCCCAGTAGCGCAGGACGTGCTGCTTGACGCCGAGCGCCTTGGCGACTTCGCCGATCGTGCGCAGCGCGTCAGGCGCCTTCCCGTCATCGAAGACGGGAGCCAGGTTCGGCGCAGACCCTACGGTATCAACTGCTGGCAGCAATCCGGTCCTTCAGCATCTGGCTCGCGCGGAACGTCATGACGCGGCGCGGGGTGATGGGCACTTCCACACCGGTCTTGGGATTGCGACCGATGCGTTCGGCCTTGTCCCGTAGCAGAAAGGTTCCGAAACCGGAAATCTTTACGTTTTCGCCCTCGGACAGCGCTTCGCACATGTGATCGAGGATCGACTCGACCAAGGTGAGTGAATCTGCCCGCGACAGCCCGACGCGGCGATTGATGCTCTCTGCAAGATCAGCGCGAGTAAGAGTCCCTACCGAACGCATCCCCGATTCCCCCGATAAAAAACCGACAAGCTGGCTTGACACCATACAGTGTCCGATAAGCTTTACAATTGCCTTTCAGGATTATTTTATCGGCCAATGCATTGGTCTGCAACGAAAACTGTGGGTACAAAGTTTCCGTTTCGGCAAAATCAGACGCGGATGAGGCTCGCGCCCCAGGTGAATCCACCGCCCATTGCCTCGAACATCACGAGGTCACCGGGCTTGATCCGGCCATCGCGGACCGCCGCATCGAAGGCGAGCGGGACCGACGCGGCGCTGGTATTGGCGTGGCGGTCGACGGTCACGACGACCTTTTCGGCCGGCAGATCGAGTTTGCGCGCGGTGGCATCGAGGATGCGCGCGTTGGCCTGGTGCGGCACGACCCAGTCAATATCCGCAGCGGTGAGGCCGGCGGCGGCGAGCGTTTCCTCAAGCACCGCGGCCAGGTTCACCACCGCGTGGCGGAACACTTCGCGGCCCTTCATGCGCAGCTTGCCGACTGTGCCGGTGGTGGAAGGCCCGCCATCGACATGGAGCAGGTCGTTGTGAGCGCCGTCGGCGTGGAGCCGGGTGGCGAGCACGCCGGGGGCGGCCGGATCGCTCTCGTCGACATCGACCGCTTCGAGCACGACAGCACCCGCGCCGTCGCCGAAGAGCACGCACGTCGTGCGGTCCTCCCAGTCAAGCAGGCGGCTCATTGTCTCGGCGCCGATCACCAGCGCGCGCTTGGCCGCGCCCGTGCGCAGCAGCGCATCGGCAGTGGCGAAAGCATAGAGGAAGCCCGAACAGACCGCCGCGACATCGAACGCGATGCCGCCGCGGCAGCCGAGCGCGTTCTGGACGATGGTGGCGGTCGCCGGGAAGGTCTGGTCCGGGCTGCAAGTGCCGAGCACGATGAGATCGATCGACGCGGCCTCGATCCCGGCGGCTTCGAGCGCCTTGCGCGCGGCTTCACTCGCCAGCGTGGCGGTCGTTTCCCCCTCGCCCGCGATGTAGCGGTTGCGGATGCCGGTGCGCTCGACAATCCACTCGTCGGTCGTATCGACCATGGTCGACATCTCGGCATTGGAGACGGCGCGGGCTGGCAGGGCGGAACCGCTGCCGCGAATGACGGAGCGCAAGGTCATGCCGGGGTCTCCGGCGCCGGACGCACGCGGGTGGCGGCGCTGCGCATGACGTCCTGGCCGGCCTGCGCAAGGTCGGCGGCGATGCGTTCGGTCAGCCGCTCGGACAGGAGGCGCGCGGTGACCGCGACCGCATGGGCGACACCGAGCGCGGATGCACTCCCGTGGCTTTTCACGACAACACCATTGAGGCCAAGGAACACCGCACCGTTGTGATTGTTGGGATCGAGATGATGCTTCAAGAGCTCGGTCGCCGGTTTGGAAATGAGGAAGCCGAACTTCGAGCGCAGCGAGCTGGAAAAGCTGCGGCGCAGAAGATCGGCGACGAAGCGCGCGGCGCCTTCCATGGCCTTGAGCGCGATATTGCCGGTGAAGCCATCGGTGACGACGACGTCGAAATCGCCGCGCGAGAGCTTGTCCGCTTCGGTGAAACCATCGAACCGGAAGGCGAGCGCTTCCTGCGCCTGCTTGAGCATGGCGGCGGCGTCGCGCAGTTCATCGGTGCCCTTGATTTCCTCGGTGCCGATGTTGAGCAGGCGCACACGCGGTTCGGACTGGCCATGGACGATGCGGGCATAAGCCGCGCCCATGATCGCGAACTGCACGAGATTGCGCGCATCGCATTCGGTGTTGGCACCGAGATCGAGCATGACGAGATCGTGGTCGCCCAGCGTGGGCACCAGCGCGGCGAGCGCGGGACGGTCGATGCCGGGCATCGTGCGCAGCGCTACTTTCGACATGGCCATGAGCGCGCCGGTATTGCCCGCGCTGACCGCAGCACCGGCAGCGCCGCTCTTCACCGCGTCGATGGCAAGACCCATCGAGGTCGTGCGGGCACGGCGGAGCGCCTGCGTGGGCTTTTCATCCCCCGCGACGACATCCGGTGCATGCAGGATTTCGGAGGCAGCGCGCAGGTTCGGGTGAGCATCGAGCGCCTGCTTGATCGCGGTTTCATCACCGACAAGCAGGAACTTGAACTGATCGTGCTGGCGACGCGCGAGTGCCGCGCCTTCGACCATGACGCGCACGCCCACATCGCCGCCCATCGCATCTACGGCGATACGCGGCAAAGCCATAACCCGGCTGTCTCCCCCCTCAGCCGAAATCAGAGGCCGACGGCGATGATCTCGCGGCCGTTGTAGTGCCCGCAGGCACCGCACAGCATGTGCGGGCGCTTGAGCTCACCACAGTTGGAGCACTCGTGGAAGGCTTCGGCCTTCAGCGCGTCGTGGCTGCGACGCATGCCCCGGCGGGAGGGCGAGGTCTTTCTTTTGGGGACGGCCATCTCGGCACCTGTTCCTGATCTTGAAGTCGTCTACGGGCTAGCGCGATAGGCAAAACCCGCCGGATGCACAACCCCCGTGCGGAAGCCCGATATGAGCGCCCCGACGGGAATACGGCAGCCAAGCTGGAGTCGCCAATCGCGGGCGAAGGCGCGCCTATACGGATTTCTGGATGCTTTGCAAGCGCGGGGGCGCTACGAGGGCTGCAGGGTGTGACAACAAAACCAATGGGGATAACCTGAATATGACACTGCCTATTACTCTGCCGATCACTTTGGGCGCCGTTGCCGCGGCGGCCCTGATCAACATCTGGCTCTCGATCCGCTGCGGTCAGGCTCGCACATCCGAAAAGGTCTCGGTCGGCGACGGCGGCAACGACAAGGTGATCCGCAGGATGCGGGCGCATGCCAACTTCAATGAAAACGCTCCGATCGTGCTGGTCCTGATCGCCGCGCTGGAATTTGCGCATCCCGGCAGCACCGCGCTGGCGGCAGTGGCCGGCGTGTTCATGGCGGGCCGCGTGGCGCACGGGATTGGCATGGACGGCGGCAGCTTCGGCATCGTCCGCATGATCGGCACGCTGATCACGCTTATCACCCAGCTTGGCCTCGCCATCTGGGCGATCATGAGCGCGATGGCGTAACGAGCCTCACTGCATCAGATTGTAATCGCTGACGAAGCTGTTGGTCTGACGTTCCCGGCCGAAGGTGCTGTTCGGCCCATGGCCGGGAACGAACATGATGTCGTTGCCGAGCGGCCAAAGTTTCTCGGTAATGGATGCAATCAGTTCGGCGTGGTTGCCCATCGGGAAATCGGTGCGCCCGATAGAGCCCTGGAAGATCACGTCGCCGACCACGGCAAAGCGCGAGGGCTGGTGGACGAAGACGACGTGGCCGGGGGTGTGGCCGGGGCAGTGGATCACGTCGAGTTCGACTTCGCCGACTGTCACCGTGTCGCCATCGGTGAGCCAGCGGTCGGGTTCGAAGACTTCCCCCCGGATGCCCCAGCGCTTGCCGTCTTCATCGAGGCGCGAAATCCAGAAGCGGTCCGCCTCGTGCGGGCCTTCGATCGGCACGCCGAGTTCCTTGGCGAGCACGCCGGTGATCCCGCAGTGGTCGATATGGCCGTGGGTGACGAGCAGCTTCTCGATGGTGACGCCCGACTTCTCGATCGCCGCGCGCAGGCGCTCGATATCGCCGCCGGCGTCGATGAAGGCGCCGCGCATGGTCCTGGTGCACCAGATCAGCGTGCAGTTCTGCTGCAGCGGAGTGACGGGGATGATGGCGGCCTTCAGCGGCTGTTGGGGCGCGGTTTCGGTCATGGTGCTCTAGGTGGCGCGTGGAGGCGAGCAAGGCAACCCCTCCGTCACGCGCTTCGCGCGCGCCACCTCCCCATGTGTGCCCTTCGACAAGCTCAGGGCAAAAATGGGGAGGACCATTTTGATCCTCTCCATTTTCACGAAGTGCAAATGGGGAGGCGACCTGCCGCAGGCAGGTCGGAGGGGTAAAAATCCTAGACGCGACCGCCCTTCCAGACGACACGGCCGATAATGGCGACTTCGGCGCGGGCTCGCTCCATGCGCGGGTAGGCGGGGTTGTCGCTGATGACATGAAGCATGCCGGCGGAACCCGGTTCGAGCCGCTTGACCAGCAGCACATCGTCTAGCCGGATCACGTGGAGGCCGCTGCGCAAGGGCCGCGGGGAGCGGTCGACAAGGATCTCGTCGCCATCGCGCAAGGTGGGTTCCATCGAATCGCCCTCGACCTCGATCACGCTAAGCATGGCGGGTTCGAGCCCCTGCTGGCGCAGCCAGCGGCCAGAGAAGCGCAGGCGGTCGGTCGGGGCGGCGTCCTGCGCGATGGTGCCGGGACCAGCGGAGGCGCCGAGCGGAAGGCGCGGAATATCGGCCCAATCGGCGGTGCGGATGGGCGCCCCTGCCCCGCCAAGGCCGCCGACCGTCAGAACGGTATCGCGCGGGGGGGCGCCGAGTTCGGCTTCGTCCACCCCAAAGAATTCGGCGAGCGTGCGGCGGTCGTTCTCCTCCAGCTTGCGCGGGGATCCCTTGCGCACGAATTGCTGGAGATAGGCGGCATTGCGCCCGAGCAGGCCTGACAGCGCGGAAAGGCTGACCCCCCGCTCGGCCGCCAGCGCGACGAGGCGCGCGCGGGTGGGGTCCATGAGGGGTTCACTGGCCAAGGATTCACCAGATTGTTGCGTCTCGAATCGGGAATTCATCGCCTTGCTCCATATTCGAAGGATTTTTCCTAGACGTGTAGGAATAATCCGTCAACATAAGAAAAATCTTATAACGACTCACCCCGCCATAATCTTTACCTTCGGAGGTCCGGCCATGCTGATACGCAAGATCGAGCGGTTCCTTTCGCAACACGCCATGCCGCGCACGAAGTTCGGCCGCCTTGCCGCGCATGATCCGCGCCTCGTCGACGATCTGCGCAATGGCCGCGAACCCCGTCCCGCAACGCAAGCACGCGTGGAACATTTCATGAACACATACCGGAGCGCGAGCCATGTGGCTTGATCTTTTTCTCCCCGCCACCCCCATCGAGCGCAAATCGGAAGCCGCTGGCACGCCTCATCCGCGCGTGCGGATCAGCCCCGGAGAGCGGCTGCTGCGCGCGGTGGTGGCGCTGGCCGGCCCGCACGCAGAGCTGATGCAGCACAGCGAGGCCCCCTGGGCGAGCGTGACTTTTGCCGGGACGCGCCACACCATCGTGCTGCATTTTCAGGGCTGGGAAGCCTGCGATGCCGCCGAGGAGCTGATGGCGGCGCTGCCCGAGCACGAGTTCACGATTCCCCGCACGCTGGTGGCCGATGCGGCGGTGGTCCGGCTGGAGCAGAGCCTGCTGCCGGAGCCCGAGATGACGATGGAACTGGCGCTGTTGCTGCTGGATGATGCGTGATGGCCGTCAATCCTTCCACATACCCGCTCACCCTGAGCCTGTCGAAGGGTGCTGGCGCGAAGTTGTGGTTGGTGCTTCGACAAGCTCAGCACGAGCGGGTTTGGGGAATTGAAGGGGATTCGCCTTCCGCCCCCTCAGGGCCGCGCCGCCATCAGTTGCGGCGCGGTCCTGGCGCCCACCCATAGCGACATGTCCACCGCGTTGCTCACCTTGAACGGCTGGCCCGCCTTGTTGAGGAACAGTTCCTCCATTTCCTGCCGGTTGAACGGGCGCGAGCCGAGGCGGCCGAAGATCGCGATCTGGCCGCCGGTCTCGTCCACCCCGCGATCACGGTCGAGGCCCTTGGAGAGCGCAAGTGCCGGGCTTGGCGTGTGCGCCCAGGCGATGAGTTCGGGCTTGGGTTCGGGCGAGAAGCCATAGAAATTGGGCTGGCTGGCGGGCGAGGTCAGCTGGAGCACTTTCACCCCGTTTATGCCGTCCGCCACGTAGGCGAATAGCGAGGCGTTGGTGGAGGCGACGATGACGTCCTCCGCATCGGTCAGCTGGCCGCCCGCGGTGAAGGCCTGATAGATCGACGGGCGCGTCGGCGCGGTGATGTCGACGATCACGAGACCCTGCTTCTTGGCCGCGACATAGGCGTAGGTGCGCGCGAGATAGACGCGGCGCGCGTCGTCCAGCGGCACGGTGGCGGAGGGCACCGGCACCGGCTTGGCGAGGCTGGTCACGTCCATCAGTTCGAGGCCATTCGCGGTCGTCACCCAGAGGTAGCGGAACTGCACCGCCGTCGCGCGCGGATCGCGCAAGGGAACGACCGAGGTAATCTTCGGATCGAGACAGGTCTCGCCGCCCTTCTTGTCCGATACCTCGCATGGCGCCGCTGGCGACCATGGCTTGGTCAGGTGCACCGTGACGAGCGCCTTGTCGGTGACGATATAGGCGTAGTCGCCCGTCAGCGTGATGTGCCGCGCGCCCTTCAGCACGCCGTCCGGATTGAAGGTGAGCGCGCGGTGGAAGAAGTTGTTGCGGAACTCGCCATCGGCCAGCGTGTCGACGTTGACCGCGATCAGCCCCTCCACCGCATCGGTGATGAAGGCGTAGTGATAGATCGGCGAGAACGGCTGCTCCTGATTGGCCGCGCGCATGTCGGGCGTGTTGCGGGTGGGCGCGATCGACTGGTTGGTCGGCAGCGCCATGCAGGTCGCGTTGGTCGTATCGATGTGCGTGTTGTGGCCAAGCGGCGAGAACGGCGCGGTCACGATGCGTTCGGAGAAGCCCTTGTCGCCGATGGCGGCGATATCATAGGCGCGGAAGCCGCCCTTCCCTTCGGCGACATACATGTATTCGCCGCGCATCTGCAAGCAGCGCACCGCGTCCGAGGTGCCCTTCGTGATGTTGGTGAATTCCTCGCGGCCGGTGGTCTCGCCCGCCAGCTTCTTGTCGAAGATCGCGCCGCGGGTCCAGTTCTTGAGCTCGCGGCCGTTCTTCTCGACGTGCTGCCTGTAGAAATCGGGATAGGCATAGCGGTGGAGATAGCTGCCGATGACCGCCTGCGGCTCGTCCCACTCGGTGACGCGCACGGCCTCGAACCCGCCATCGAGCCCGAACCACGCGTTCATGCCGACGAAGTTGACGTAATTGGTGCCGAGCAGCAGCAACTGCGCCATGATCGCGTTGTTGTCGTCATCCTGGCTGAGGTGGCAATCGGTGCACTGCTTGGTTTCCTTCGTCCGCACGGTGTGCGGGAAGTGCGGTGCGAACGCCTGCGACGAATAGCCTGCCGAGGAGATCGGCGGCTGCTGCACGTAGATCCGCTCGCGGTTGATGTTGGTCGAGGAGAGGATCAGCGCCGAAGTCGAGCGGATCGGCGCAGTGATCGCCTTGCCGGATATCGGATTGCCTGATGCATCGAACTGCACCGGATCGGAGCCCGAGGACTTGTTGCGCTGGTGCTTGCCGAGCTGGAACATGTCGTCGCGCGCGACCTGCGGGTTATAGGTCGCGTAGTTGCGGGTGTAGTCTTCCTCGTACTTGTGCGTGGCGGACTTCCAGTTGGCCTCGATGGGGAGGTGGCAGCCCGCGCACGACGTGGTCCACGAGAGGTGGCAGGTGAAGCAGGCCATGTCGTCATCGCCATGCGCGCGCTCAGACTTGGGGACGCCGAGGCCGAAGCGGAACAGGCCGTCCTCGGCGCCCGACTTGCCCATGAGCTTGGCGCGCGCGGCCTTGGGATTGAACACCGGCTTGCCAGAGGGCTCGGTCACGCCCTGGTACTGCGGATCGACCGATTCCTTCACCAGGCTGACGCGCCACCACAGCTTGGGATCGATGATCGAGCGCTGGATGAGGACGCGGCGGCCGTTCTCGGTGCTCCACTCGAAACGGCGCTGGCCATCGGCATTGCGCAGCAGCGCGAGGTTCTCGCCCTTCTCCGGCGCGGCGAGGTTGGAGGTCATCAGCGTCGGGAAGGCATCGGGCGTGCCGTGGCAATCCTTGCAGCCGATCGAGACGGCATTGGCGACTTCGCCGTAGATCAGCCCGTTGCCGTGGCTGTCCTGCGCGAAGTGGCAATCGGCGCACTGCATGCCGAGCTGCGCGTGGATATCCATCATATGGACCGCCTTGCCGGGATTGTCCGGCCCGACATCGACGAACTTGCCTTCGCCGCCCTTGCGCC
This sequence comes from Novosphingobium sp. AAP93, assembly GCF_001296055.1. Lineage (NCBI taxonomy): Bacteria > Pseudomonadati > Pseudomonadota > Alphaproteobacteria > Sphingomonadales > Sphingomonadaceae > Novosphingobium > Novosphingobium sp. AAP93. The sequence continues at coordinate 25,698 of NZ_LJHZ01000039.1, read as the reverse complement.
ACTTCCCGGGATCATCGGGCGAGACGATGTGCGCCTTGTCGGTGCCGTAGCTCGACATGTCGCCATCATCATCAAGCAGGTTGCCGCGCCGGTCGCGCTTGAGGATCGCGCGGAAGTTCCAGCCGTGGCCGTGGTAGTCGGCGAACTGGGTGTCCTTGTTGTCCTTGTTCAAGTCGTAGACGTTGCGCAGGAATTCCACGTCGCGCCAGAGGCCGCGCGGGGACGCGCCTTCGGGGTTGCGATCGAGCACTTCGCGCTGCTCGGCCATGTTGGGGTGGAACTGTTTCTTGAACGCCTTTTCCCAGTCCGCATCGGTCACGCCGGGGGGCTTGGGCGCGGTATTCTCCGGCCCGGGCCACATGCGCGGCGCATCAGATTCGTAGTCCCACATCGTGTAGCCGAGGAACGAGTTCAGGAAGATATTGGGCTGGTGCATGTGGCAGTTCATGCACTGCGCGGTCGGGATCGCGCGGGTGAAGGCGTGGACCAGCGGGTGGCCGCGCTCGCGGTCCTCCATGGCGACCGGACCGGCGGCGTGGCCGCTATGGTCAAGGCCGGCAACGGCATGGGCCTCCGCCTGGCTCATGCGGTGCTCGTCCATCGTGCCGTGGGGCGCGCGGCCCTCGGCGGGCGAATAGACCAGTTGCTCGGCGGACTGGATCGCGCGGGCGCAGTCGCCCTCGCGGTCGGACGATTCCTCGGGGTCGGTCGCATCGCCGCCAAGGTACTTGCCGTGGCCGCCCAGCACGGTGCCGCTCACGCGGTCGTGATGCTCGGCCTTGGCGGCGTTGTAGCTGCCATAGCCGCCGCTGCGGTGTTCGCCTTCGCGCAGGGAGTTGATCGTCGGGTCCGCCGTGATCGTCTGCCCGTCGCGCCCGCATTTGGCGTAGTTCAGGCTGTGGCGCGGCTCGCGGTCGTTGGCGTAGATCACGTGGCACGAAGCGCAGCCCGAGGAGCGGTAGTCGCCCGGCTGGTCGTTGGTGCCCATCTGGAACAGGAACGGATCGTTGAGGCGCGTCTTGTGGATGTTCAGCACCGGGATCGCGACGCGCAGCCCGGTGGCGGGGCCGCGGTTGGACTGTTTCAGGTCCGGACGGCCCGGCTCCTCCAGCCGCTGGATCGAGCCGGTCGAGTTGGGCAGGCCGATCTCGGGGAACTGCGGATTGATCGTGCGGCCGCCATCCTCGAACACGCGGAAGATATCGCCCGGCGGGATCGTGTGCCACTTGGGCAGCGGATAGAGGATGGGGAGCGCGCCGCGCGCCTTCTCCGCCGGGGTGACCGTGCCCCACATCGGCTTGCCATCGGCGCCGATCTGCTTCGAGGCGGACTTCAGGAGCGCGGGTTCGCCCTGACGGGTAAAGCTCTCGCCGAACATGTAGTTCTTGAAGGGCACGATGCCGTTGTTGTAGGCCGCCCCGCCCCACAGCATGGCGCCCGTCGCCATCAGCGAGCGCTCCGAGGCTTCGATGATCGACATGTGGCAGGCGCCGCAGGAATCGCGCGCGACGCGGTAGTCCGACGGGTTCACGAAGCGGATGAATTCGGGGCTTTCCTTGGCGAGCAGCGCATAGGATCGCTTGGGGTTCGCCGAGCTGGGCCAGTTCCACGCGACCGGGAAGCGCGGCAGGACATGCGCGTCCTTCATCGCCGCGACATAGTCCATCGAACCGCGCGCCCAGCGGCGGTCTGCCATGATGCGGGTGTTGCCGCCGTGGCAATCGGCGCAGGAGAGCACGACCGCCGGGCTGGCGTGCATCGTGCGGTGGTCGCTCCTGGTGTGGCAGCTGACGCAGCCCGCATTCTGCTTGTCGACGTAGGCCCATTGCTCGGCTGCCGTATCGCCCGGCTGGCCGCGCGGCGCGGGCGGAGCGCGCGTGTAGGTGATCTTCTGCGCCACTTCCTCGCCCGAGGCCCAGAGCGCGGTCGGCACCCCCAGCGCACCCATCAACAGTGCGAGCCAGATCAGGAGGGTCTTGCGCGGCGCGGCGTGCATCATCTTGCCCATCAGAAAGCCAGCGTCAGGTTGGCGAGGACGGAGTAGAACTGCTTGCCGTGGCCGCGCTGGTCGAACAGGTCACGGAAGCCCTTGCCCGCTTCGAGTACGGCGCCGGACAGGCGGAACACCACGTTCTGCGCCGCCTTGGGCCGCCATGTCGTGGCCATCGAGAGGTCCCAGCCGATCGACTTGGGGATCGAGCCTTCGTTGCGCAGTTCCTGCAGCACGGCGGTGTTGGCGAACCACAAGTGGTTGGCATTGGCAGTGAGGCGGAAGTTGGGGGTGAGATCGAAATCGGCGCCAAATCCGGCCAGCGCGGTGCCGGGGTTGAGGAAGTTCGACTGCCCCTGTTCCTTCGACGAGCGCAGCGAATTGAGGATGCCGTTGCGCCCGTTGACGCCGATCACGCGCCCGCCGCCGGCAAACGGGATCGACTGGCGGATCCAGTAGGACGTGTCCGCCCCGGCGAACTGCGGGTTTTCGAAGATCGCGTCGAAGCCGGTTTCGGTGTTGTCGTAAGGATCGCTGTCGCCGGTGGCGTAGAGCGCGGAGGCGCGCAGGCGCGCCCAGTTGCGATCATAGCTCAGCTCTGCCGCGCCGAAGAAGGACTGGATGCGGGCGGGCTCGCTGGTGAGGAAATTGTTCCGGTCCTTGCCGAACGCGCCGTAGAACTGGCCAGTGAGGTTGAGGCGGCCGATGTGCCCATCGACGCCATAGCCGACATAGAACACGCGGTACGTGCGCGGGCGCAGGTCGCCGATCAGCGCCGGGCGGACCGGGAAGCCGTTGGCATCGGTGGTGATGCGCGTCTCGCGGTTGACGTTGTAGGTCAGCGAGAGCTGGCTGGTGAGGCCAACGACGGGGAAATCCTGCCGATAGACATTGGCGGCGAAGACCCAGTCCTTGCGCAGCGGCGCCGCGATGTTGTTGAGCCCGGAATTGGTCTCTTTCTCGATCCGCCAGAAATAGGCGAGATTGAACTGCAGCCGGTTGTTGTCACGGTTGCCGAACAGGCGCACGCCGAGCTGGTTGTCGTTGAACAGGAAGCCGCGGAAGTCCGCCTGGAACGGCTGGATGCCCACGCGCAGCGAGACGAAATCGAACCGCTTGGTATCGAACGCGCCGAGGTGGTAGTCGATGAAGGCTTCCTGCAGGCCGATGAAGCCGTCGGTGCGCTTGGTGCCCTTGGACGGCTCGACAAAGAGCACGCGGCGTTCAGGCACTTCGACGTGGTTGATATTGCCCGCGATGGCGACGCGGTATTCGACGACCGGCGGCTTGAACGCGGTCTCACCCTTGAGCAGCGAGAAACCGGCAATGAAGGTCTGCGAGAGGACGAGGCTGTTGCTGCGGCCGAAGGTGTCGTTGGAATCGGGATCGGTCGTCGTCTGGTTGCCGACCGGGATCGGGAAGCTGCGCGGCTCGACCACCGTATCCGACACGGCATTGGCGATGAAGTACCAGTCGTCGCCCTTCAGGAAGCCCGGCTTCTTGCCGGCGGCGAGCGGGCGGTCGCCCTTCAAGGTGTTGTGGTGGAACGGATCGCGCTGCGAGTGGCAGGCCGAACGGAAGCGCGAGGCCAGCAGCCTGCCGAAGGTATCACCGCCCTTGGCCGCCGGGCAAAGCGACGACACGATGCGCCAGCGATCGGGCAGGCCGGTATCGAGCACGAGATCGGACGGCGAGCCTTCCCCGTCCCACTTGTCGTAGAAGGCTTCGGGCGGCGGGGCGTTCACCGCGCCGGGATTGTCCTGCTCGACTTTGTCCGGCAGCGTCTTCTGGTAGCCGGGGCGGCGGCGGCCATCGATCAGCGCGCCGTCTGCCGTTGTCGGATCAACCGTCGGCGCAGGTTCCGGTGCCGCTGTGGTGGGTGCAGGCGGCGCAGCCTCCCCCGCTGCCGGGGCGGCGAGTGCCAGCATTGGCGCGAGGAGCGACGCGAAAAAGCTCACAGGCCCTCGCAGACATTCTGGATCGAGGTATCGAGGAACGGCGCGAAAGGGCAGCTGATGTAGCGCAGCCGCACGCCGACACCGACGTTCACGACGATCCGGTCGGAGCGCATGGTCTTGGGCGCATTGCTGATCCCGCCGACCTTGAGGCCGCCGTTGTTGACGCCGAGGAAGCCGATCATGTTGTCCTGATCGATGCCGTCACCCGAAACGCCGATGGCGCCCACCAGCACGTTGCCGCGGTAGATCGGCACCGAGCCCGAAAAGATCTGGATGCCATTGGCAAGGCGCTGCTGCCCGCTCGGCGCCAGCGGCACGTTGGTGCAGCGGTTCGAGCCGAGCGTGCGCGCGATCAGCGTGGTCTGCAGGCCGGTGGCGAAAGGGCTGAACTTCGTGATCGGCACCGAGAGCGGACCATTGGGGCGCCCCACTTCGCCATCGGGAAAGTAGGGCCGCGCGAGATTGCCGATCGCGCGGTTTGAGAAGGCGGTCTTGCCGGTGAGCGCGGTGTTGTCGGACAGGAAGGTCCGGAACGCGGCGACCGTGGGCGCGACGCCCGGATCGGGATCGGCCAGCAGCAGCTCGCCCGCGCGGCGGTTGGAGAAGAACGCCACCGTCCGCGCCTTCTGCAGCGAGACATCGGTGCCGAACATCGGCGCATCGGGGCTGCGCACCACGCCTAGCGCGGTGCCCCAGCTGTCGACGACCGAGATCGTGACCTGTGCCGGCGAATCGAGCGGGCGGCGGATCTGCGCGCGCGCGCGGCTCATGATCTTGAAGGCTTCCTCGAGGACAGCACGGACTTCCGCAGGCGTCAGCGCCGTGCCCACTTCGGCAGCATCGGCGCCGCCCCGGATCGGGAAGCGGTTGGCGCCCTTGCCGTCGCTGAGCACGAAGGCTTCGGGGTTGCTGAAATCGGCCGCCGTCGCAAAGCGCACCCCGCTGCGCTCGGTGCCATAGGCGGCACCGGGAAGGATCGCGCTGCCGGCATAGTACCCCGCAACCGGGATCAGCGCGCCTGCAGCGGAGCCCAGCGCGGCAAAGCTGGACTGGAGCGGGTGAAGCTTGCTGGCGGTCGCGTCGGAGAAGCGCAGTGTCGTCCCGTCGACCGGAATGCGGTCGGCGCGGATCGTGGGCAGCGGAGAGAAGCCCTGCAGCGCGGCGAAGGCGATGAGCTCGTCAAGGTCGTTGTCGAAATCGAGCACATTGGGATCGAAACCGTAGACCCCGTCCGCCAGCACACCGACCCCGCCGACCACCACGCCGTTCTTGTAGAGCGGGAAGCCGCCCGGGTCTGCGGCCAGCCCCAGCGGCGAGCGCTTTGGCCCGATCATCGCATCGACCGGCACCGCGGAACCGGGAAAGCGCGTGTTGAGATCGGAGCACGGCAGCTGGCTGAACTGCACCCCGAACAGCGGCCCGCTTTCCAGCCCCGGCGTGCTCGGCGCGGGCGGGAAATGCTGCTGGACGATCATGCTGGCAGTGCGGGTGGAGAAAGCATTGCCGCCGGAGGAGAGGTAGGCCCCGGTAATGGCCTTGGCGATCGCGCCCAGCTCGGAGGGGAACACGTTGGCGGGGAGCTGGGTCGGCGCGTTGATGCGCATCGTCGTGCCCGCGCCGGTCATGCGGTAGACGGCGAGCACGTTGCCCACGCGGTCGACCACGGCGATGGTCGCCTTGGCGCCGCGCGCCTTCGCCTCACCCGCGGCCTGCGCGATGATGCGCTGAACATCCGCGACCGTCAGCGCCTCGAGCGCGGGCGCCCGGTAGACGGCTGCACTGGCAGTGGTCGCGGCCAGGGGTGCAAAGCCCGACAGCACCATGCCGACAAGGGCGAGCGAGGCAGCAAATTGCCCGCACAGCTTGCGAAGGGCCATCAGCGAAGACTCCGGATAGAACGGACGGCACCGCCCAGCGCGCGGCGGAAGGCGATGGGCTGGAAGGCGTTGGGATCGCGCACCGCGGCATAGGCCTGGTTGATCTGGATGCGCAGGTTGCCCGCGCTGCCCGATGTCACCATCCCGGCGTTGACCATGCCATTGAGCAAGGTGTCGAGCGCCATGACCGACTGGACCGAGCCTTCGTAATCGGTGAAGCGCTCGGAAATCGCGTCGCTGGCGATGGTATCGATCACGGTGAACGCCTGCTCGCGACTGAACGCGGTGCCCGCAAAGCGCGCGGACAGCGCCTCGGCGGATTGGCGCAGCGCCTGCGCGGCGGCCACGGTTTCGCTGCGGCCCACGCCCATCGCGCGGTGGAACGCCTTGCTGCGCGCATCAAACGTGGCCGCTTCTGCGGGCGCGACGACGCGCGCGGCCGCCAGCAGCAGGATCATGTTCTCGTCGTTCCAGGGCGGCATGCCCGCATGGATCGGGCGGCCCGGATTGGGCACCGCGCTGACATTCGCCTCGTCGCTGTCGTAGATCCGGCGGTGGCACGAATGGCAATCGTAGAACGTGAACTCGGGGAACACCCCGTCGTTCGCCTTGGCGGGCTGCATGTAGAGCGACAGGCCCCGCGAGACCGCCTCGGCCTGCCCGATCGCCCACATCTGCATCGAATTGGTCTTGTGGCCCTTGCGCGCGACGTAATCGGCGTCCTCGTCGTGGTGCTGCTGCAAGGTACTGAAGAGGTCCATCTCGAACGCAATGCGCGGATGGCCCGCCGCCATGATCCGGTGCGCGATGAACTGGCCCTGCCCGTCGCCCGAGAGGTGGCAATCGAGGCAGACCCCGGCACGGACGCGCGGAATCGTGAGGTCGGTCATCCCCTGCGCCACATTGCGGGCGTGGCTGGTGCCAACAGTGTAGTGGGTGGCGAGCCAGCCGCCGCTCGGGCCGGCGCCCGAATTGCCGTGGCAGGCCTCGCAATCGACCCCGTCCGCCAGCTTCTCGGCGCCCTTGGAGGCGTGGCATCCGGCGCATTCGCGGACGACACCCGCACTATCGAGCCCGAGGCGGCGGGCAATGGCCTGGCCGCGCGGCTCGCCGATCACGCGCCAGGCGCGGCTGTGCGCGCCGGTGGGGGAGCTTTCCTCCTGCCAGCGCAGCAGTTCGTCCTGCCGGATCGGTGTTCCGCTGGCGACGCTGCGGCCGTGGCAGGTCGAACCGGCGCAACTGGCGACCCCCATGTGCGCGCGGCGAACCTCGCTGGCATCGGCGGATTGGGCAGAAAGCGGCGCCGGGTGCAGCGCCAGCGCTGTGCCAAGTGCGAGCAGCGCCATGGCCAGACACGCGAGGCCTGCCAGACGCGGAGTCCTTGCTCCACTGCGAAGGGCAGCCACGAGCGGCCGCGCCAGTGTCGATATGCCCCGCATTGCCCCTCGTTCCCTACGTCCGGCGCAGACTGCGGAGGAACCATTGCGGCCCTCACCGCGCGCAGGACGAGACCTAACCGGGCGACCCTTAAAGCATTGGTTACGCCAGACGACGCACCCCGTTCAAGCGCGTAATCGTATCAAGCTCCTCGTTTCACCGCAGCCCGGAGTTCCATCCAGATCGGTGCGTCAAACCCGCCGGATGACGAGATTGCGGATCTCGCTCATGTCCTCCATCGCGAAGCGCACGCCTTCACGGCCAAGGCCGGAGTCCTTGACCCCGCCATAGGGCATGTTGTCGACCCGGTAGCTGGAGACGTCGTTGACGACCACGCCGCCGACCTCGAGGTGATCCCAGGCTTCAAGCACCTTGTGAATATCACGCGTGAAGATACCGGCCTGCAAGCCGAATTTGCTGTCATTGACCTCTTCGAGCGCCTCGTTCCAATCGCTGAACCTCGAGAGGATGACGACCGGACCGAACGCTTCCTCGGTGTAGACGTCCATGTCGCGGCTGCAGCCTTCGAGCAGGGTCGCCTCGAGCATCGCGCCCTCGCAGCCGCCGCCGGCGAGCAGGGTGGCGCCGCCGGCCACTGCCGCGTCGATCCAGCCCTTGAGGCGCTGCGCTTCCTTGGCCGAGATCATCGGGCCGATGAAGGTATCGCGTGCCTTGGGATCGCCGGAGATCAGCGTTTTCACCTTGGCTGCCAGCATGTTGCGGAAGGTATCGTAGATGCTTTCGTGGATGATCACGCGCTGCACATGGATGCACGACTGGCCCGACTGGTAATACCCGCCAAATACGATGCGCGCGAGCGCGTGGTCGAGATCGGCATCGGCGTCGACGATCACCGCCGCGTTGCCGCCGAGCTCCAGCACGACCTTCTTCTTGCCCGCCTTGGCCTTGAGATCCCAGCCCACGCCCGGCGAGCCGGTGAACGACAGCAGCTTCAGCCGCTCGTCGGTGGTGAACAGATCGGCCCCGGCGCGGCTGGCTGGCAGGATCGAGAAGGCGCCCTCGGGGAGGACATCGCATTCCGCCAGCACTTCGCCCATGATGATCGCGCCCAATGGCGTCAGGCTCGCGGGCTTCATCACGAACGGGCAGCCGACCGCGATGGCCGGGGCGATCTTGTGCGCGGCAAGATTGAGCGGGAAGTTGAACGGCGAGATGAAGCTGCACGGCCCGATAGGAACGCGCTTCCACATCCCCATGTAACCCTTTGCCCGCGCCGAGATATCGAGCGGCTGGACTTCACCGTAGTTGCGCGTCGCCTCTTCGCTGGCGATGCGGAAGGTGTCGATCAGGCGGGTGACTTCACCCTCCGCGTCGGCGATCGGCTTGCCCGCCTCGACGCAGAGCGCATAGGCGAGTTCGTCGAAGCGTTCGATGAAGCGGCGCACGCAGTGGGCGAGCACATCGCGCTTCTCGTAGCTCGCCAGCCGCGCCATCGGCTCGGCCGCGCGCACGGCACCGGCAATCGCTTCGTCGATCACGTCCGGCGTCGCCAGCGCGGTGCGGAACGCGACTTCGCCGGTGAACTTGTCGGTCACGACGAGATCGGTGTTGGGTTGCACCGCCTTGTTGTTGAGATAGAGCGGGTAGACGTCTTTGAGTTTGGTCATTCTGCGCTCCGGGGTAATTTGTAGCTCAGGGTCAATGTTGCCCCCTTCCTGCTTGGCGGAACAGAAATCTCTCGGTCCCAACCAAATTCAAATCGCTTCCACATCGCCTGACAACAGTTAGGCATGGCATGACTTTCACCGCGTTTAGGAGGATATCCACCGACAACTCGATGAAGTTCGCCTGCGTTAACCTTCAAGTGGGTCTCACCTAACCGCGAAGCACGCCCCAGCTGTGCATCCAGCTCGGTAAGGAAGTCCGCGACGGTTGGCATGAGCCCTCCTCAAAGCGCCTTCGAGAGGTCCTTGATATCCTTGTTCAGGATCTGGTCGTTCTCCGAATAATCGACCGGGCAATCGATCAGGTGCACCCCCGGCGTATCGCGGCAATGCGCGAGGAGTTCCCTGAGGTGCGCCGAACTTTCGACGCGGTGGCCATGCGCGCCGTAGCTTTCGGCGTATTTCACGAAGTCCGGGTTGCCATAGGTCAGCCCGAAATCGGCAAAGCCCATGTTGGCCTGCTTCCAGCGAATCATGCCGTAGCTGCTGTCGTTGAGGATCAGCACGGTGAGATTGAGGCCGAGGCGCACCGCGGTTTCCATCTCCTGACTGTTCATCATGAACCCGCCGTCGCCGCAGATCGCCATGACCTTCCGCTCGGGATAGAGCATCGCGCTCATCATCGCGGAAGGCAGCCCCGCTCCCATCGTCGCGAGCGCATTGTCAAGCAGCACGGTGTTGGGCCGATAGGCGGTGTAGCCGCGTGCGAACCAGATCTTGTAGACGCCGTTGTCGAGGCAGATGATCCCGTCGTCCGGCATCGCATCGCGGATTTGCTGCACGAGGTGCGGCGGGAAGATCGGGAAGCGCGCGTCGGCCGCGAGCGGCGCGGTGTGGGCGACTTCGGCGGCGCGGTATTCGAGCATCTTGCCGCAAGTCCAGCTGCCGTTGGGGACGATGTCCTCCTTCATCTGCCAGATCGCATTGGCGATATCGCCGATCACTTCGATATGCGGGAAATAGACCGGATCGACTTCGGCGGTCTTGGACGAGACGTGGATCACCGTCGGCCCGCCATCGCGCATGAAGAACGGCGGTTTTTCAATCACATCGTGGCCGATGTTGACAATGCAGTCGGAGTCCTCGATCGCGCGGTGGACGAAGTCTCCGGCCGAAAGCGCCGCGCAGCCGAGGAACTTGGGGTGCCGCTCGTCGATCACGCCCTTGCCGAGCTGGGTGGTGAGGAAGGGAATGCCCGTCTTCTCGACGAACTGAAGCAGCATGCGCCCGGTCATCGTGCGGTTGGCGCCGGCACCGATCACCAGAACGGGTGCCTTGGCCTTTTCAAGCGCGTTGACCGCCTGGCGCACCGACTTGGGATCGGCGCTGGGGCGGCGGACCTGGCTGCGCTTGAGGGGGCGCGAATCGGTGTGCTCGTCGGCGATGTCTTCGGGCAGCTCGATGTGGGTCGCGCCCGGCTTCTCTTCCTCGGCAAGGCGATAGGCCTCGCGCACGCGGCTCGGGATGTTGTCCGATGAGGCCATCTGGTGGGTGAACTTGGTGATCGGGCCCATCATCGAGACGACATCGAGAATCTGGAAGCGGCCCTGCTTCGATTTCTTGATCGGCTTCTGGCCGGTGATCATCAGCATCGGCATGCCGCCAAGCGTGGCATAGGCCGCTGCCGTCACGAAGTTGGTCGCGCCCGGCCCCAGTGTGGCGATGCAGACACCAGTCTTGCCGGTGTGGCGGCCATAAGTCGCGGCCATGAAGCCCGCGCCCTGCTCGTGCCGGGTGAGCACCAGCTTGATCTTCTTCGAGCGCGAGAGCGAATCGAGGAAATCGAGATTCTCTTCCCCGGGCACGCCGAAGATGTATTCGCAGCCTTCCTCCTCAAGGCATTCGATGAACAGGTCAGAGGCTTTCTTACCGGAACCTTCGGTCATGTGTGTTCGCTCCCCACGGGGAGCGCGCGCCTCGCTGCTCCCTCATCCCAATACGGTCGCGACCAACTGGCGGTTACAGCCTGTGCGCTGCCGCCCTGCCCCTAGGGGTAACAAAGCCGTGCGCGGGAGTCACGCCCCGCGCGAAGGGTCAGTAGCCGAGCGCGAGATCGACTTGATGGGTCAGCGGCTCGCCGCGCCGGAAGCGCTCGAGATTGCCGAGGAAGCGCTCCACCGCGCGCTTGAACATCTTGCCCTGCGCGCGGCCCGAGAGGTGCATGGTGATGTGGACATTGGGCATGGCCCAGAGCGGGTGGTCGGCGGGAAGCGGCTCGGGCGTGGTGACGTCAAGGAACGCGCCGCCCAGCTTCTGCGCGGTGAGCGCCGCGACCAGCGCATCCTGATCGACCACGCTGCCGCGCGCGACGTTGACCAGCACGGCGGAAGGTTTCATCGCCGCGAGTTCGCTCTCGCCGATCATGCCTTCGGTCTCTGCCGTTCCCGGCACCGCGAGGATCACCCAGTCGAACTCAGCGAGCCGCGCGCGCCACTGATCGGGGAGCAGCGTGCCCTCCCCTGCCGAGCGGCGCACTTTGGTCACCTCGACGCCGAAGCCCGTGAGCGCCCGGTCGACGCGCTGGCCGATTTCGCCATAGCCGAGGATCAGCGCCTTGCTGTCAGCTAGTTCGAGCTTGCCGGGCGAATCGGTCAGCCACTCGTGCCGATCCTGCGCGCGCACCACCTCGCGGTAGCCCTTGGCGACGGTGAGCATGCCCATCACAACATATTCGGCGATGGTGATCGCATTGATCCCCGCCCCGTTGGTCATGACGACGCCGCGCTCGGCCATCAGCGAGAGCGGCAGGCCGTCGACCCCGGCATAGATGCTGGTGAGCCACTTGAGCTTGGTGGCCAGCTTGACCGCCTCGGCCATCGGCGCGGTATCTTCGAGGTCGAACCAGCCGATCTCGGCCTCGGGCGCCATCTCCATCAATTCGGCGGTGTGGCGGAAGAAGCGCGGGCTCACCCAGTCCGGCAAGTGCGGCTGCACCAGCGGCGCGGCGAGCGCGTTCATCACAAGGACCGTCATTGACAAGGCTCTCCCGCACTGTTTCGTTCAAGCGGGATAGCGGAGAGAGGCATGCCAATGAAACGGATTTTCTTGACAGTCTGCCTCGCCTGCGCGGTGTGGCCGGCAGCTGCGATGGCTGAGGACGATGGCATGGCGGAAGTCATCGTGACGGCGACGCGCCGCGATTCCGATGGCTTCGACGAACGGGTGCCAGCTGTCGGGCTCAAGCGCATTGCTGATTTCGCAGTGCAGGAAGTCTCGATCACCGGCGATACGCGCGATGCGGGCAAGCGTATCGCCGAGGTCTATCAGATGATCGAAAATGCGATCCGCCTCGCGCCGAAGCATGGCGTCCAGCTGGCCTATGGGCAGCGCACGGTCGAGCCCTTGACCTTGCAGAACTACAAGACCCTCGCGTTGTCAGGAGCGGGCCGTCCCGATACCTCACGAGCCGTGTTCCTGATCAAGGTGCCGCTGGGCGGGACGATGTCCGGAGTGGTCGCCGAGAAGAAAATTGCCGAATTCATCAAGGCAGTGGAGCCGGTGGGGCGCGCGGAATTCGGCAACGCCGATGACCTGACGCTCTCGGTCGTGGCGCCGGACCAGTACCGCGGCGCCGTGGCGGATGCGATTGCCGCCGATGCGCGCACAATGGCGGCCAAACTCGGCCCGGACTACGGGGTAGAAATCGAAGGCCTCAACCGTCCGGTCGAATGGACCCGTGCGAGCCTCTCCGAGGTGCTACTCTACATTCCCTACAAGCTGGTGGTGGTGCCCAAGCGTTAGGTCACCCCAGCTTCCACTCCCAGCCGAGCGGATCGCCGTCCATCACTTCGACGCCCTTGGCGGCGAGTTCATCGCGCAGCGCATCGGAGCGGGCGAAGTCCTTGGCGGCGCGGGCTTCCTTGCGGGCGGCGAGGGTGGCTTCGATTTCGGCTTCGGTGATCTCGGCGGACTTGGGGCGGAGGCGGAGGTCGGCGCGGGTGAGGTTGAGCAGGTCGAGGCCGACGACGGCGTCCATGGCGGCGACGATCTGCAAGGTCTCCGCAGGCGGCACCTTCTTCCGCGCGAGAACGCCTTCCAATACGGTGAGCGCTATCGCGGTGTTGAGGTCCTCCGAAATCGCGGCATCGAAGTTTACGAAGAAATCCCGCCACGACTCAAATCCGTCACCCTGAACTTGTTTCAGGGTCCATCCCTCGTCACGAACCCACGGCTCGGGCGGAGAGATGGATGCTGAAACAAGTTCAGCATGACGGTGCTTGAGGTTGGTGATGGCCATCACCAGCCGCTTCAGCCGCGTGAGCGCCGCCCCCAGCCCTTCCCAGCTGAACTCCAGCTCGCTGCGGTAATGCGCCTGCAGGCACAGCAGCCGGTAGGCGAGCGGGTGATAGCCCTTGTCGATCAGGAGTTGGAGCCGCAGGAACTCGCCCGACGACTTCGACATCTTGCCGCTGCGCTCGACGAGGAAGTTGTTGTGCATCCACACCTTGGCGCCCGAATTGGCCGCGTCGTCGAGGCCATTCGTGCAGCAATGCGCCTGGTTCTGGGCGATCTCGTTGGGGTGGTGGATTTCGCGGTGGTCGATCCCGCCGGTGTGGATGTCGAAGGGAAAGCCCAGCACCGCGCCCGACATCACCGAGCATTCGAGGTGCCAGCCCGGCGCGCCCTTGCCCCAGGGCGAATCCCATTCCATCTGGCGTGTCTCGCCCGGCGGGGTCTTGCGCCAGATCGCGAAATCGGCGGCATTGCGCTTGCCTTCCACCGCCTCGATCCGGCCCTCGCCGTCCTCGGTCTGCGCGCGGGCGAGGCGGCCATAGTCGGCCACGGTCGAGACGTCGAAGTAGAGGCCGCTGTCGAGTTCGTAGCAGTGCTTTTCCGCGATGCCCTTCGCGAAATCGATCATCTGCTCGACGTAGTCGGTCGCCACCGTCCACTGCGCCGGCTGGCGGATGTTGAGCGCGCGGACATCGGCCCAATAGGCCTGCTTGTAGTGCTCGGCGATGTCCCAGATGGACTGCTTTTGCGCAGCCGCCATCCGCTCCATCTTGTCCTCGCCCTCATCCGCGTCGTCGGTGAGGTGGCCGACATCGGTGATGTTGATGACGTGGGTGAGCTTGTAGCCCTTGAAGCTCAACGTCCGGCCCAGCACGTCGGCAAAGACATAGGCGCGCATGTTGCCGATGTGGGGGTAGTTGTAGACCGTCGGCCCGCAAGTATAGACGCGCGCCTCGCCTTCATGGACGGGCTGGAAGGGCTCGGCGCGGCGGGTCAGGCTGTTGAACAGGGTCAGTTCCATGCCCCGCGCTCTGCCAGCCCGCGCGCCTGCCGGTCAAGCGCGAGCGCGTCAGGAAAAAAGGGGACTGTCCCTATTTATTCGGCGGCTGCCGGCGCGCTCGCGAGGACGTCGATCTGCGCCGAGCAGCCCTTTTCTGCAAGCAGCGCCGCGACCGCCACCGGGTCTTCCGGCACATCGACCAGCAGCCGCGTGGTGATCTTCACGGTCTGGCCGAGCGGGCTGGTGAAGCGGTAGGTCTGCCCATCGACCACCGGCAGGCTGGCCACCGGCCAGAGCTTGATCGCGCTGCCGGCGCGGAAGGTGACTTCGGCGGGGGTGTTGTCCGCGCCGTAGAGCGTGCCGTTGCCGGTCTCCGCGCGGTTGGGGCGCCACAGCACGACTTGTGCCGGATCGGCGATGCAGACAGTGCCGCCGCGGCTGACATCGACGTACCACACGTTGTCGGGCCGCACCGCTTCGGTCGGAACTTCGGTATCGCCGCGCACCGCCCCGGTGCGGGTGCGCGCGCCGCCCCGGGCGATGAGGGCTGCCAGCGCGGTGTTCGCGCCGCCCGCTGCATCGCGGTTGACAGCATTATCGATGCGGAACGCGCCGGGCCCCGAAAGCACGCGCGAGCCGGCCTGGTCGATCACGGTCACCTGATCGCCCGCCTTGAGCGTCACCGCAGCGCCCGCCGGCAGCTTGCGGCCTGCGGGATAAGCGGCGGCGGAAGGGCCGGTCGAGCGGATCACCACCGCCTGCGCGTGCGCGGCGACGCTCCAGCCGAAGCTGGCGCCAACAAGGGCAACAGCAGCAAGAGTGCGACTAGCCAAGGACATAGCTCTCTCCATCATCCAGTTCCGCAAGGCGGCGCGCCAGATTGGCCAGCGCGGGATCCTTGTGGCCCTCCGCCGCGATTCGCGCTGTGAGCGCCTGCACACCGGAGCGGTTTCCTGCAGCATGCGCGGCAAGGAGGTCCTCCGCAAGCGTCCGGGCCTCGGGTGCGCCCTCCGGCACCGGCTCGAACACTTCGACCGGGGTCGCCCGTCCGCGCAGGCCCACTTTGCCCATCGGCCGGAAACCGTCCAATCCGCAGCGCTCCAGCACCTCGCGGCTGACCAGTATGGTCGTGTCGAGCGGCTTGTTGGCCGCCTCCAGCCGCGCCGCGGTGTTCATCGCATCGCCGAGCGCGGTGTACTGGATTCGTCCGTCACCGCCGAAGTTGCCGACAATCGCCTCGCCGAAATGGACACCGACACGCGTCCGCCCGATTGGCGGGACACCCGGCGGCGCATTGCGGCGGAACGCCTCACCCGCATGGTACATCGCGATGGCCGCCTTCACCGCGCGCTCGCCGTCATCCGGATAGGCAATCGGCGCGCCCCAGAACGCGACGACCGCATCGCCGACGAACTTGTCGAGCGTGCCGCCATGTTCGAGCACCACCGCCGAAAGCTTGTCGAGATAGTCGTTGAGCAGCCGCGCAATCATCTCCGGCTCGACCGCATGAGTCAGCTTGGTGAAACCCTCGAGATCACTGAACAGGCAGAAAATCTCCCGCTTTTCGCCGTGCAGCCGCAGCCGTTCCGGATTGCGCAGGATTTCGGCTGCGACCGAGCGCGGCAGGTATTTGCCCAGCGCCCCTTGCGCAAACTCGCGCTGCGCCGCGTTGATCGCCCGCAGCGCCGCGCTGACCGCGACGTATGCGATCAGCCAGCCCGCGGGCCAGCCGACTGCGGGGAAGCCCAGCGTATCGAACCCCGCCCGCGCCACGAGGAACGGAAACACCGCGAACGCCGCCAACTGCACCGCAACCCCCAGCGCCAGCTGCCAGGGCCGCGCGCGCGCTGCTGCCGTCGCCATGCCGAGCAAGACCGCCACGACCGCGCCCAATATCTGCGCCCAGCCCGGCACGCTGCGCGGCAGCGCCTTGTCGAGCAATTGCGCCAGCATCGAGGCGTGGATTTCCACCCCGATCATCCGTGACTGCCCCCCGCGCGGATCGGGCGAAAGGCCGGTGCGGGTGAACGGGGTGTCGAACTGGTCGAAATCCGCAAAATCGCCGCCGATCAGCACATAGCGGCCGCGGATCGTATCGGCGACGAGCGGCGCGGTGGCGGGATCGGCGAGGAGATCGATGGGGATCTTCTCGAAGACCGGGCGGTCTTTCGCGGTCGGCAGGCGGTAGCGGATCGGGCCGGTGAAGCCGGAGAACTGCGGCGCGGCATCGCTTGTGCCTTGCGTCAGCGCCTCTGAAAGCAGTGGCGGCAATCCCGGATAATGGCGCGGCCAGCGGCGCGCGGCGCCGTCGCTGTCGGTCACAAGAAGGATGCTGGCGGGCTTCGTCGTATCCGTGGTGACAGCCGCCAGATAGCGCCTCAGGTCCTGCTCCTGCTCCCAGGTGATCGCCTCCGGATTGGTGCGGTTGTTGGCGAAGGCGAGGAATACCGGCGTGCGCATTCCGCGCAGCACGGCCTGCAGCAGGGGATCATCATCCTGCGCGCTGTCCATCAGCACGTCGATGCCGATGCCCTTGGCGCCCATCGCCTCGATCTGCGCCAGCGCCTGCGCGAGGACCGTGCGGTCGACCGGGGAAATCTGCCCGGTCTTGCGGTTGGTATCGTCGGTGTAGACGACAAGGACGATGCGCTTGTCGGTATCGCTGCGCGGCGCGAAACCGGCGGCACGGACATCGTAGAGCGTGTTCTCCGCCGCACTGAGCAGCGGCAGGTTCCAGCTGCGCAGCGCGGTGAAAAGCGCCAGTGCTAGGAGCAAACCCGCCACGGCCAGCCGCTGCCAGCCGAGCTGCCGCAGTCCCTGCCGCAGCGCTTGTACCGATCTGCCTCTGGAATCAGGCATTGCCCACCCCCTGCTCTGGGAATGGGATTAGCCGCCCGGTGCGCTGCTGCCTATGCCGCAGCGCACTGAACCCCATCAAAAACCGAGGAACTTCACGTTGCCGTCAATCGGCTCACGCTCGCGCGGAAAATTGTTCACCGGGTTCTCTTCGACGCGGTAGCCGATGGCGATGCCGCAGAAGAAGATGTGCGTCTCGTCCGAAACGCCGAGGAAGTCCTTGATCAGCTTGGCATAGACCGAGAGGAATTCCTGCGGGCAGCTGTCCAGCCCCTCGCCGCGCAGCAGCAGCATGATCGTCTGCAACCACATGCCGACATCCGACCACTGCGGCGGCCCCATGCGGCGGTCGAAATAGCACAGCAGCACGGCCGGCGCGCCGAACGAGACGAGATTGGCGCCCATGAACTTGGTGCGGGCTTCGACGTCTTCGCGGCCGATCCCCATCGCGGCATACATGGCCTTGCCCACACCGTGGAGCCGCGCCTTGCATTCGGGGATCACTTCGGGATCGTCCCAGCTGTATTCGCGCGGGTCCTGCGGCGGTGTCACCGCCATCTTGGCCTGCAGTTCCTTCAGCGGCGCGCCGGTGACGATGGTCGCTTCCCACGGCTGGAAATTGCACCCTGAAGGCGCCCAGCGCGCGGTGTCCATCACCCGGCGCAGCACATCGAGCGGGACGGGCTTGTCCTGGAAGGCGCGAATGGAACGGCGGGTGAGGACGGCATCTGCCACGGTCATGTTGGTCATGGTATTTAACTGCCCGGTTAAACCTGAACCGTCAACCCGGATCGGTCGGCGACATCAGAACTTCAGCGTCTCCGCCATCTTGCGGAAATCCTGCAGGTCCTTGTCGAAGAAATAGATCGCCGGGGCTTCATAGGTGACCATGAAAAGCTTGCCCTTGACGATCGAACCGATCGCCTCGCCCTTGCGCTCGACCTCGTCGTCGCTGCGCACGAAGCTGTAGGTGAACCGGATCGCCTGCTTGCCTTCGATGGTGACGATATCCTGGCTCTCGAGGCTGAACTTGTTGACCTGATACTGGCTGCGATACGTCGATTCGAGCAGGACCGGAATGTCCGGCAGCAGCATGTTCGCGGTCACCTTGGGCAGCGGCGCTTCCTTCTTGTTGCGCTCGCGGTAGATCGGCAGACCGCCGCCGATGCCGCCGAAGAACGAGACCTTGTTGAGGCTGTCGCCATCGCGGGTCCACACTTCGACGCCGGGCCCCTCGGTGCGGCTGAGCTTGTTCCACTCGCCGGTCGACGTTGTTGCGATGCTGGACTTGGCCACCCCGCTATGCGCGCCCGGGGCCACCAGCGAGTTGGCACTGGCAGCGCCGGCAGAGAGCAACGACACCGCGCACACCGCAGCAAAAGCGTTCTTCATCATCACCATGTCCCTAACTGCCGACCAGCATCTTGATGACGTTGCCATCATTCGCATCGGGCTTGAGCTTGAGGTATTCGCGCAGCGCGGCCTTGCCGTCCGCTTCCTGGCCGCCCCGCATCAGCGAAAGGCCCAGTTCCCGATGCGCCTCGGGATTGGCATAGCCTTTGGCAATCGCATCGCGGAACAGATCGGCGGCGGTCACGAGATCGCGCGGATTGCCGCGCTGGCGGAAAAGCTCGCCGCGCGCGAACAGCAGATCGCCGGTCCAGCCTTCGGTCGCCGAAAGCGTCTGCAGCAAGTACTCGCTTCCGCCGAAGTCGTTCGAGCGGACCTGTGCGGCGAGCAGGCGCGGCAGGAAGGGCCGGATCGCCTCGCGATATTGCTGCGCGCGCAGTTCGCCGCGCTTGCCCAGCTTGTCGGCTTCGGCCTTGAGGTAGGCGGCGCGCTCCGGCGAAGGCGGGTGCGTGCCGAAAAACGCGGCCTTGTATTCCCGCCCCGGCTTCAATCCGCGCGCCACCGACCGGGCATCAGCTTCTGCCATGATCGACTGCCAGATCTGCGAGGCCGCCGCCGGATCGTAAGGCGACTTCGCCATGTATTGCAGGCCGAGAAGATCAGCCGCGGTTTCCTGTTCGCGGCTGAACTTGAAATAGTTGCCCAGCACCGCAAGCTGCAGCGTGCTGCCATTGCCTGCGCCGCCGGTGCCGATATTGGCCGCGCCTGCGCTTAGCACGCCGATCCACGCAGCAAGGCTGGCCGCATCGCGCCGGGCCTTGATGCCCGCCAGCGAGTGGCGAAGCTCGAAGTGGGCAAATTCGTGCCCGAGCACGGAGGCGAGTTCGGCCTCGTTCTGCACGCGCAGCAGCAGTCCGGTCCACACCCGCATCGTGCCGTTGGGCGCCATGCTTGCATTGAACTGCGGAACCTCGACGATATAGAGCCGCACGCTGCGGCAACGATCCTCGCCGACTTCGCGGCACAGCACCTGCCGGACATAGGCGTTGAGCCCCTCATCGCGCATGAGCAGGACCGAATCGCGCAGGACCCGCTCGTCCTCGTCCGCCTCCATCCAGATGCCGCGTTCGTCTTTGGTCTGCGGCTGATAGGCGGCAGTATAGGTCGGCAAGACCGGCGCAGCGGGTTCAACCGCATGCGCAGCCCCGGCCAGCGCCGCACAGCCCGAGAGCACGGCTGTGAAGCGGCGGTGGAAGCTCATTGGCTTGCTGCAGAAGCGCTTGGTGCGGCAGCAGAAGCTGAGGGCGCAGCGGCAGGAACGCTTGCCGCAGCAGGAGCGGCGGGCGCCGCCTGGCCCGGGAAACCCTTGAGCAGCTGCTCGACCCGCTTCACCGCGCCATCCTCGGTGCGCAAGTCGCCGCCCATCTGACGGTCGGCATTCAGCCACACCAGCTCGCCGGTCTTGAGATCAATAAGGCCGGCATGCCCCCAGTGCACCCCGGAAATCACCGAAATCCCGCCCATCGCCGCAAACAGCTGCAGCATCTTGCGACCGGCGGACCCGTACCCGTCGTAGGTGTTGATGAACAAGGCGTAGTCGGCACCTTTGAGCGAATCGAGGTTGGCAAGGCCATTGCCGAGGCTCCATTCGAACGAGCCCTTGCGCTTCTTGGTCGGCAGACGGTTGCCCGGGAAGAACTGGTATTCGATCACCGAATCGGCCAGCGCGCCGAACAGGTTGGAATACTGGGTGACGACGGCGCCGTCCTTGGTCACGCCTTCGTCGTAATCGACGACGACATTGCCCAGCTTGTCCTGCTGCGCCTTGAGCGCCTTGGCGATGTATTCGCGCGCATTCGCGGACCATTCCGCGTTGGGCGTGATCACCCCGCCCGCCGATTGCGATCCGACTCGGATGGTGGGCCGCATCAGCACGATCCGCACCGTGCCCGGCTTCAGCGTGAACCCGGCCTTGCTGCCGGTCTTCTCCTGCGCAAATGCTGCAGGCGCACTGACCAGAAGCATGACACAAGCCACCAGCCAAAGCAGGTTTCTAACCAGCTTCATGAAATCCCCCTCCAAAGTCCGGTTGATAGAACCTAGACCAGAGCGGGTTGCAAGCCGCGCACCGCACATGCTGCAACGGTTTTTGCAGCCAGAATGAAATCAATCGTCTTCGAACAGGCCCGCCAGCTGCTCGACCATCGTGCCGCCGAGTTGTTCGACATCCATGATCGTCACCGCGCGGCGGTAATACCGCGTCACGTCGTGCCCGATGCCGATGGCGACAAGCTGGACCGGCGACTGCTTCTCGATCCAGTCGATCACGCGGCGCAGGTGCTGTTCGAGATAGCCTGCCGAGTTCACCGAAAGCGTCGAATCGTCGACCGGCGCGCCGTCCGAAATGACCATGAGGATGCGGCGATCCTCGGGCCGCGCGAGCAGGCGCGTGTGCGCCCAGAGCAGCGCCTCGCCGTCGATGTTTTCCTTGAGCAGACCCTCGCGCATCATGAGGCCGAGGTTTTTCCGCGCGCGGCGCCACGGCTCGTCGGCCTTCTTGTAGACGATGTGGCGCAGGTCATTCAGGCGCCCCGGATGCGCCGGCTTGCCGCCCGAAAGCCATGCCTCGCGCGATTGGCCGCCCTTCCACGCGCGGGTGGTGAAGCCGAGCACTTCGGTCTTGACCCCGCAGCGCTCGAGCGTGCGCGCCATGATGTCCGCGCTGATCGCCGCGATCGAGATGGGGCGCCCGCGCATCGAGCCCGAATTGTCGATCAGCAGCGTGACGACAGTATCCTTGAACTCGACGTCGCGCTCGATCTTGTAGGACAGCGAATGGCCGGGCGAGATGACGACGCGGGCCAGCCGCGCGGCGTCAAGCAGCCCTTCCTCCTGATCGAAATCCCACGAGCGGTTCTGCTGCGCCATGAGGCGGCGCTGGAGGCGGTTGGCAAGGCGGGTGACAATGCCCTGCAGGCCCTTGAGCTGCGCATCGAGATAGGCGCGCAGGCGGGTGAGTTCCTCCTCGTCGCACAGCTCGGTGGCGGAGACGACCTCGTCGAACTGGGTGGTGTAGGCCTTGTATTCCCAGCTTTCCGGCAGGTCGGTCCACGGCCGGTTGGGACGCGTGGGCAGCATGCCCTCGTCGCCTTCGTCGGCCATGTCGGCGTCGGCGGTGTCTTCCGAAGTCTCGGTCTGCTCCTGCTCCTCGCCCTGCTCGTCGCCTTCGGTCGTGTCACCCGCGACTTCGCTGGGCTGCTGCTCGGCGCCGTCGTCCGAAGCGTCGGGCTGGTCCTCGGCCTGATCGTCGGCCTGCTCGCCCTCGTCCTCGTCGCCGCCGTCATCGGCCTCGTCGGTCGCCTTGGTGAGATCGAGATGGCCGAGCATTTCGAGCGCGAGGTTCTGGAACGCCTTCTGGTCGCCGAGCAGATCGGCAAGGCCCTCGATATCGGCCCCGGCGCGCGCTTCGATCCAGCTGCGCACCATCGCGGTGCCGACTTCGGCGGCCTGCGGCACCGGCTGGCCGGTCAGCTTCTCGCGCACCAGCATGGCGAGCGCGGTGGGCAGCGGCACATCTTCCGGGCGGATCGCGCGGGTGATCGGATCGGAGGCGAGGCGCATGGTCGTCGCCGCATCGAGGTTGCCGCGAATACCCGCATATCCATCCGACCCAAGTGCTTCGTAGCGGACCTGCTCGACCGCGTCGTAGCACGCGCGGGCGAGCGGCTCGACCGGTGCGCCGCGGCCGTGCAGGCCCTCGTCGTGCAGGCGCAGCTTGAGCGCCATGCCATCGGCAAACCCGCGCGCTTCAGCCACCTGCGCGGCAGGTAGCGCACGGCCCGGCATCGGCAGGCGCAGGTTCGTCCCCGTCTGGCTCGGCGCATCGGCGGTCCAGGCGACTTCGAGCTCGGGCACATCCGCCACGGCGCGCGCGGTGCCGGCGAGAACGGAGCGGAACTGGTCGAGGGGGCTTTCGTCAGCCAAGGTCTGTCTTCATCCGTCGAAAATCGATCAGCCGATGCTCTGCCCCGTCTTGGCCCAGTCCGCAAGGAAGCCTTCGATGCCCTTGTCGGTTAGGACATGCTTGAACAGACCCTTGATGACCGCCGGCGGCGCGGTGATCACGTCGGCACCGATTTTGGCGCTCTCAAGCACGTGGACCCCGTGGCGAATCGAGGCGACGAGGATTTCCGTGCCGAAAGCATAGTTGTCATAGATCAGGCGGATGTCGCGAATGAGGTCCATGCCATCGAAGCCGTTGTCGTCATGCCGGCCGACGAAGGGCGAGATGAACGTCGCGCCGGCCTTGGCGGCGAGCAGCGCTTGGTTGGCCGAGAAGCACAGCGTGACATTGACCATCGTGCCGTCGCCGGTGAGCGCCTTGCAGGTCTTGAGGCCATCGATGGTGAGCGGCACCTTGATGCAGACGTTGTCGGCGATCTTCCGCAGGATTTCCGCCTCGCGCATCATGCCGGCATGATCGAGCGCGACGACTTCGGCCGAGACCGGGCCCGACGTCAGACCGCAGATCTCGCGGGTGACTTCGATGAAGTCGCGCCCCGCCTTGGCGATCAGCGAGGGATTGGTGGTCACGCCGTCGAGCAGGCCCGTCGAGGCAAGATCGGCAATCTCGGCGGTATCGGCGGTATCGACAAAGAATTTCATCGGCTTGTCCCTCGGCTGATTCCCGCACCCTATAGCGCGGGTGGCGGCGCTTTGTACCTGTCATTCTTCCCCAAGCGGGTGTCGGTGAGACTTTGCCCCCAAGGGCGCGAATGCCTAGATGGTGCCAATGACCCGCGTCCGCTGCATCGTCTTCAACGCCGCCCTCGGCGCGCTCGACTACCGGGTGCCGACCGGGATGGACGCGCCGCCGGGAAGCGTGGTCGTGCTGCCGCTGGGGCCGCGCCAGATCCTTGGGCTTGTGTGGGATGAAGGCGAGTTGCCGGGAGACGAAGCGAATGCGCCTTGGCCTGAACACAAGCTGCGCGCGGTTCTGGAAGTGCTGCCGGTGCCGCCCCTCTCCCAACCGCTGCGGCGGCTTATCAACTGGTGCGCGGACTATTACCTCGCGCCGCTGTCTGCCGTCGCGCGCATGGCGCTTTCGAGCAGCGCGGCGCTGAAGGGCAGCGGGACCGTCACCGAATACCGCCTGACGGGCGAGGAACCGGCGCGGATGACGCCGCAGCGCCTGCAGGCGCTCGATCTGCTGCAGGGCGAGCAGGCGACCATGCGCGAACTGGCGGAAATCGCCGGGGTCTCCGAAGCCGTGCTGCGCGGGATGCTGGGACAAGGCCTGCTGGAGCCGGTACTGGTCGACAGCGACCGGCCCTACCCCGCACCCGATCCGCAGTTCGCCGCGCCTGATCTCGCCGAGCAGCAGGCCGCTGCGGCGGCGGATATGGTGGCGGCTGTCAAGGCGCACCGGTTCCAGCCGTTCCTGCTCGACGGGGTGACCGGTTCGGGCAAGACCGAGACCTATTTCGAAGCGGTGGCGGCAGCCTTGGAGGCGGGGCGGCAAGTGCTGGTGCTGCTGCCCGAAATCGCGCTGACGGCAGCCTTTCTCAGCCGGTTTGAAAAGCGGTTCGGGACCCAGCCGGTCACCTGGCATTCCTCGCTCAAGGCCTCAGAGCGGCGGCGGGCGTGGCGGCAGGTGGCGTTCGGGGGCGCGAAAGTGGTGGTCGGCGCGCGCTCGGCGCTGTTCCTGCCGTTTGCCGATCTCGGGCTGATCGTGGTCGACGAAGCGCATGAGATCGCGTTCAAGCAGGACGACGGGGTGCGCTACAATGCCCGCGATGTCGCGGTGATGCGCGGGCACTTCGAAGCGGTGCCGGTGGTGCTGGCAAGCGCCACCCCCGCGCTTGAAAGCCTGCAGATGGCCGAGGCGGGACGTTACAAGCGGCTGGTGCTGCCGAGCCGCTTCGGCGGAGCGCTGATGCCGAAGATCGCGGTGGTGAACCTCACCGAAATGCAGCCGCCGCGCGGGCGCTGGCTGGCGCCGCCGCTGGTCGAGGCGCTGGCGGACCGGCTGGACAAGGGCGAGCAGAGCCTGCTGTTCCTCAACCGCCGAGGCTATGCACCGCTGACGCTGTGCCGGCACTGCGGCTTCCGCTTCAAGTGCCCCAACTGCTCGGCATGGCTGGTCGAGCACCGGCTCTCGCAGCGGCTTGCCTGCCATCACTGCGGGCACGAAGTGCCGCCGCCGCCGGTCTGCCCGGAATGCGGCGAGCCCGATTGCCTGGTCGCCTGCGGGCCGGGGGTGGAGCGCATTGCCGACGAAGTGGGCGAATTGATGCCCGGTGCCCGCGTGGCGGTGGTGACCTCCGATACGCTTGCCAGCCCAGCGGCGGCGGCGGAGTTCGTCGCGCAGGCCGAGGCGAAAGCGATCGACGTGATTGTCGGCACCCAGCTCGTCACCAAGGGCTTCCACTTTCCCGAGCTGACCTTGGTCGGCGTGGTCGATGCGGACATGGGGCTCGATGGCGGGGACCTCCGGGCCGCCGAGCGGACCTACCAGCAGATCGCGCAGGTCGCGGGCCGCGCCGGTCGCGGGGCCAAGCCGGGCGACGTGCTGATCCAGACGCGCCACCCCAAGGCCGCCGTGATCGCCGCGCTGGCGAGCGGCGACCGCGACGCGTTCTACGCCGCCGAGACCGAAGCGCGGCGCGAGGCCGGCGCGCCGCCATTTGGCCGATGGGCGGCGATCATCGTCTCGAGCGAGGACGAGGCGGAAGCGCGCGAGGCCGCCCGCGCCATCGGCGGCGCCCAGCCCAGGGAGCCGGGCGTCCTCATCCTCGGCCCGGCCCCGGCCCCCCTCTCTCTGCTGCGCGGCCGGCACCGCTACCGCCTGCTGATCGCGGCGCGCCGCTCGGCCGAAGTGCAGAAGCTGATCAAGGGCTGGCTCGCCCCGCTGCGCTTCCCGCCGGGGGTGCGGGTGGCGGTCGATATCGACCCCTATTCGTTCGTCTGAACCGCATAGCGGACCGCGCCGACGCCGTGGTCCGCGTCAAGCGGGATCACCACATCGGCCCACGATGGCAAGTCTGCCAGCAGATGCCGCGTCAGGCGTTCATAATGCCGCACAAAGCGGGCGACTTCGGCATCCGACATCCCGCTGCCGGTGCGCGCGCGCAGCTTGGCCTCCTGCATTTGCCGCCAGCCGAGCACGGCGCCGAAGTCAGGCGCCTGCAGCATGATGACCAGATCCGTCCCATCCAGCAATGGCCGGTATGGACCGCCAAGCGCCGTGTTGACATGGCGGCGCCAGATGCCCGCCGTATCCTCCTCGGCTTCGAGCCAGTTGATCGGCGGG